>CACZQT010000379.1 GCA_902783295.1 uncultured Lachnospiraceae bacterium | reverse complement strand
GGCCGTTACGCCCAGGACACGTCCGCCATTGGTGAGAAACTCTCCTTCGGGAGACATTTTGGTGCCTGCATGGAAGACATAAACCCCTTCTTTTCCGTCCAGGGCATCCAGACCATGGATCGGGAATCCTTTTTTATAGGAAACGGGGTAGCCGCCGGATGCCAGCACCACGCAGACGCAGGCATTATTCCCGAACTGCAGCGCAACCTGATCCAGGGTCCCGTCGATGCAGGCTTCCATCACATCGATGATATCATTTTCCATGCGCGGAAGCACCACCTGTGCTTCCGGATCGCCGAACCGGGCGTTGTATTCCAGAACACGGGGGCCTTTTTCCGTCAGGATCAGACCAAAGAAAATAATTCCCTTAAACTCGCGTCCTTCTTCCCGCATGGCATCTACAGTAGGCTGGAATACATATTTTTCACAGAACTCTTCTACTTCGCGGGTATAGAAAGGGCTCGGTGAGAATGTTCCCATGCCGCCGGTATTCAATCCCTGATCCCCGTCCAGTGCGCGCTTATGATCCTGTGCGCTGGTCATGGGGCGGATTGTTTTGCCGTCGACAAAAGAAAGAACAGATACTTCTCTTCCGGTCAGGAATTCTTCAATGACCAGGCGGTTCCCGGCGGCTCCGAACTTTTTATCCAGCATGATTTCCTTCACGCCGTCCATGGCTTCTTCTTTGGTCTGGCAGATCAGAACACCTTTACCGAGAGCCAGGCCATCCGCTTTCAGTACGATGGGATAATCGGAGCTTTCCAGGTATTTCATAGCAGCTTCGGCATCGTCGAAGGTTTCGTACGCTGCCGTAGGGATATGGTATTTTTTCATAAGATCCTTGGAAAAGGCTTTGGAACCTTCCAGGATGGCTGCATTTTTCCTGGGACCGAAGACCCGAAGCCCGCGTGCTTCGAAAACATCAACAATACCGCCTACCAGCGGATCATCCATTCCGATGACAGTCAGGTCGATTTTGTTTTCAGCGGCAAAATCCGCCAGCTTTTCAAATTCCATGGCCCCGATCGGAACGCATTCCGCAATCTGGCCGATACCGGCATTGCCGGGTGCACAGTATATTTTCTCCGCCTTCGGGCTTTGCGCTATTTTCCAGGCCAGGGCATGTTCGCGCCCGCCGCTTCCAACGATAAGAATTTTCATCCCTGTTCCTCCCTGTTTTTTCTGTCCGCGAGCATCTGGATCGCCTGGGGCAGGATAACCCACTCAGCCTGTTCCATAATCCTTCTCTGCAGGACTTCCGGTGTATCTCCCTCTTTTACTTCTACGGCCTTCTGCAGAAGGATGGGACCGGTATCAGTACCGGCATCCACGAAATGCACAGTGGCGCCGGAAACTTTGACGCCGCGGGCCAGAGCGGCTTCATGAACTTTTAATCCGTAATATCCTGTTCCGCAGAAACTGGGAATCAGGGACGGGTGAATGTTGATGATCCGGTTGGGATATTTCTCTACCATCTTCGGGGGGATCACAACCAGGAAACCGGCCAGAACGATCAGATCCGGATGAATCCCGTCCACGGCTGCCAGAAGCGCATCATTGAATTCGTCCCGTGTGGCAAACTGCTTCGGGGAAACACACAGGGCAGGGATTCCATGCTTTCTGGCTCTCTCCAGCGCAAAGGCGCCGGCATTATTGCTGATGACGGCAGCCAGTTCCACACCGGTCAGACGTCCGTCTTCTACATGGTCGATGATGGACTGCAGGTTAGTGCCTCCCCCGGAAACAAGAACAGCTACTCTTAACATACGTCCACTCCTTTTTCTCCGGAGATGACAGAACCCACCTTATAGGCGTGCTCTCCTGCGGATTCAACGGCTGCAATGACAGCATCAGCATCTGCCGGATCTACAGCCAGAACCATCCCCAGACCCATATTGAAGGTATTGTACATCATCTTATCTTCAATACCTCCGCTGGTCTGCAGCATGTGGAAGATGGGAGGTACCGGATAGCTGTCTTTCATAACCTGTGCGCGTACGCCGTCCGGCAGCATGCGGGGGATGTTTTCATAGAATCCGCCGCCCGTGATATGGCTGCAGCCTTTCACACGCACACCCGCTTCCCGGATGGCTTTGAGCGCTTTTACGTAGATTTTTGTGGGAGTCAGCAGAGTATCTCCAAGCGTCCCGCCCAGTTCATCATAATATCTTTTCAGGTTCTCTTCCGTCATGCGGAACACTTTCCGTACCAGGGAATATCCGTTGGAATGAATTCCGGATGAAGCGATTCCGATAAGTGTATCACCGGGGCGGATTTCACGACCGGTGATCATATCTTTTTTGTCCACGGCGCCGACAGCAAAACCGGCCAGGTCGTATTCATCTTCCGGATAGAAGCCGGGCATTTCCGCGGTCTCGCCGCCGATCAGGGCTGCGCCTGCCTGCCGGCAGCCTTCGGCCACGCCGGAAACGATCTGAGCGATCTTCTCCGGTTCGTTTTTGCCGCAGGCAATATAATCCAGGAAAAACAGAGGTTCTCCGCCTGCACAGGCTACGTCATTCACACACATTGCCACACAGTCAATGCCGATGGTATCATGCCTGTCCATCATGAAGGCAATCTTCAGTTTGGTTCCGACGCCGTCCGTACCGGAGAGCAGCAGAGGCTCTTCCATGTTTTTGAAAGCGCTGACGTCAAAAGCGCCGGAAAACCCTCCGATGCCGCCAAGCACTTCCGGGCGAAGGGTGGAAGCCACATGGGACTTCATTAGTTCTACCGCTTTATAACCGGCTTCAATATCCACGCCGGCATCTTTATAATTGATGGCCATATCGGTGAATCTCCTCCTGTCTGTCCATTAAAAGCTGTTCCCCAAACGCAGGTTACATCTGCTCCAGGTATGCCTTGTATCCGATGTTTTCCAGTTTTTCTGCTTTGGTTTCCACCATGTTTTTCAATTCTTCAGCGTATTCTTCTACTCTTTTTGCCAGATCGGGATCTCCGACAGCCAGAATTTTGGCAGCCAGCAGTCCGGCGTTCAGGGCTCCGTTGATAGCTACCGTTGCTACCGGGATGCCCGGAGGCATCTGAACAATGGAATACAGGGAATCCACCCCGCCGAGTGCCTTTGTCTGTACCGGAACACCGATGACAGGCAGAACGGTCTGCGCAGCAACCATCCCCGGCAGATGGGCAGCGCCGCCGGCGCCGGTAATAAGGACTTTCAGACCGCGTGATGCCGCGCTTGTGGCGTAATCACGGAGCCTTTCAGGTGTCCGGTGGGCGGAAACTACCGTCAATTCATAAGGAACATTCAGCTTATCCAGCATTTCAGCGGCTTTAGCCATAACAGGAAGGTCGGAATCGCTTCCCATAATCACTCCTACCAATGGTTTCATAGATACCTCCTTCAAAAGGGTTCCTGCCCGCAAAATGCCGGATCATCCGAACCCGGATCTTTTTTTCTTAAATCCCCAGTACTTTATGTGCTCCGCGGACCTCTGCAAGAGCTTCCTCCAGTGTGCGGCCGGTAGCTGTGATATGTCCCATCTTCCGGCCGGTTTTTACCTGCTCTTTTCCGTAAATATGGACTTTTACGTTAGGGAAGGCATAAGCTTTCTCCAGACCGGTGACCTCCGCCAGCCCGTTTCTCTGTCCGATGATATTTTTCATGGCAGTCGGCCGGATCAGGTCGGGGCAGCCCAGGGGCAGCCCGAGAATGGCACGCACATGGTTTTCGTACTGGGAGGTGACACAGCCTTCGATGGTGTAATGACCGGAATTGTGCGGCCTGGGAGCCAGCTCATTGACAAGAATGTGCCCTTCACGCGTCACAAAAAGTTCGATACACATCATTCCGCAGGCATCAAAGGCCTGCAGACAGGCACGGGCCACATCCATTGCTTCGAGTGCAGAGGCCTCGGAGATGACCGCCGGTACGGTGGTTTCATCCAGGATGCTGTTTTTGTGAACGTTTTCAGCAACAGGGAAAACAGCCATTTCGCCATTCTCGCTGCGGCAGGCGAGAATCGAGACTTCTTTTTCAAAATCGATCAGACGCTCCGCCATCAGAGGAAGAGTTCCCGCGCCTAAGGCCTTATATCCCTCTTCAATCCGGCTCTCCTCTTCAATCAGAGCATTTCCCTTCCCGTCATATCCGCCGGTGCAGGTCTTCAGCATGAAAGGATAGCCAAATACAGAACCGGCTTTCCGCAGAGCTTCTACACCTTCTATTTCCATGAAATCCGGAACGGCAATGTGATGTCTGGCCAGCCACTGTTTCTGCACAAGCTTGTTCTGGATACGGGAGAGCGTTTCCGCGGAAGGATAAACCTTATGGCCGGCTGCTTCCACCTTCCGGAGGGCTTCCACGCTGATGTGTTCGAATTCATACGTCAGCACATCCACATCTTCCGCCAGCCGAAGGATGGCATCTACATCGTCAAAATCCGCTACGATATGACTGTCCGCGATACTGTGAGCCGGGCAGTGCTCTGTCGGATCCAGAATGGAAAACTGCGTATCCAGCCGCTTTCCGTCCAGGATCATCATTTTTCCAAGCTGCCCGCCTCCGACAATTCCGATTTTTTTCATTCTAACCTCGATAAACAGAAATACGCTTTCCGCCCGTATGTGAATCAGAAAGCATCAGCGTTTCAGACAATAAAGCCGACCACCGTAAGGATGAGGATAGCGGCTGCACAGGCACCGTTTGTGTACAGGCCTACTTTCCAGTTGATCCGGCTTTCAGCTTCTACGGTATAATGACCATAGAGAGTGACCGCCACACCGGCACACCCGAACAGAAATACCAGAATCCCCATCAGGCTTACCGGCCATCCGGCATTCCCTGCCGTGGCGACAGCCCAGATCATGGCTGCAGCCAGGAGCAGAATCTCTGCCGCAAAAAGAGCCATGGCTGTCTGCATGAAAGTCATACCCTGCAGCAGTTCCCGCAAGGTTTTTTTCTCTACGAATACGATCCCTTTCCGGGTCCGCTTCCAAGTCACCTTTGCCATGGTACTTTATTTCGCTCCGTACTGCGCATAGTAGTTGTCAATGGCTGCTTTCATGGCATCATCGATGACAACCTTTCCCTTATAGGGACGGTTCCACAGATGCTCGACGACTTCCGCCATGGTGACGATGGCGGTTGTTTCCATTCCATATGTTTCCCGGATCTCTTCCAGGGCGCTTTTTTCACCCTTTCCCCGTTCCATACGGTCCACAGAAACCACCAGGCCTTTTACATTTACATTTCCCTGCGCCATGAGAATCGGCATGGTCTCCCCGATACTGGTACCTGCGGTTGTCACATCCTCAATGATAACTACACGGTCACCGTCTGTAATCGGGCCGCCCAGCAGAATGCCTTTATCCCCGTGGTCTTTCACTTCCTTCCGGTTGGAACAGTAGCGTACTTCCGCTCCGTATTCTTCGGAAAGAGCGATGGCTGTAGTAACAGAAAGGGGAATTCCCTTATAGGCCGGTCCGAAAAGCACGTCAAAATCCGTACCGTACTTTTCCGAAATGGCTTTTGCGTAATAGCGGCCCAGCTTCGCCAGCTGAGCGCCGGTTCTGTAATAGCCGGTATTTACAAAAAAGGGAGTCTTGCGGCCGCTTTTCGTAACGAAGTCACCGAATTTCAGAACCTGGCAGTCCACCATAAATTCAATAAATTCCTGCTTATATGCTTCCATGAGATTCTCCTATATATGTACTCTGATTTCAGGGCATACAAAGTAATCTTACCATAATTTCCGGAGAAGCACAATTCCTTTCCTGAAAAACAAAAGAAGCACTGCCGGCACGAACCGCTCTCTGTGTTTTTACGCAAAAAAAGGGAATACCAACAGGTATTCCCTCAGAGCGCGAGACGGGATTCGAACCCGCGACCCTCGCCTTGGCAAGGCGATACTCCACCACTGAGCCACTCGCGCATCTCTTTCACACAACGGGTATATTACTCCCTTTCTGCCGGATTGTCAACAACTTTTTTCAAGTTCCGGTTCTTCTTGCGGAGTCACTTCATCCCTTCAATTCCATACCTCCAAAACATGTCTCTCATCCCACTGACCGTACTGAGTAAAAGTGCTCTTTATGTGCGCTCCACACCCTGCCATTAAATTCGGAACACCTGATATTCCTGACCAAGTAGTCTACCCAGGGCTTTGTGACCAGATTACATATAACCTTCGCATTCC
>CACZQT010000378.1 GCA_902783295.1 uncultured Lachnospiraceae bacterium | reverse complement strand
TCCGGGAAATCAACGAAAAAGGCGAATCCGTTAAGCGAGGAACTCGGCGCTTTTATCCTGGACAGCGACGAAATCAAGGAAATGATCCCGGAATTCCAGGAAAGCCACGGCGCGGCAGCCGATACCGTGCACCAGGAAAGCAAAGATATCCTGCAGCATGTGATCGACGCTTTCACGACAGGGGAAATGCAGGGATACAACGTGGTGATCCCGACGGTCGGGGGCAGCCTTGATTCCCTGATGACGCGGTTTATCCAACCTTTTGAAGCAGCCGGATACAACGTGAAAGTTACCTTTGTTGACGCAAAACTGAATGAAAGCCTGGCACGCGCGGTTATGCGCGGGCTGAAGTCAGGGCGCATCATCTCCAGCTATGTGATTATTGAGTATGAAAATAAACCCGAGGAAGTCTACGAGACACTGCTGACCATGACCAATTCCAGGGGCGAGTCTTACGGCCTGGAAACGGATCAGGAGACAGAAAAGGAAGAACTGCCTGCAGCATAAAAAACAGGCAGCGCAAAACATCCGCCGGCAGGGCCGGCGGATGTTTTTTATGAGCCGAGAATTACGGTGCCTTCCCAGGTGAATCCCTCCGGGAAGGTGATTCTCTGCCCGTCCCACCGGAATTCAATCGTTTCCAACCGGAAGGTCCGCAGGAACCTGTCCACCACTTCATACTCCATCCGGTAGGTTCCGGCGGGCAGGACCATATCTGATACAAACAAAGCGCGCGGCAGGCTTCGTGTGATGCCGAAGGCATAAGCGGCCTGACCGGTTTTCCCGGCATCTTCCAGCGGATACAGCAGCCTGTACTCCCGACCGGCCAGCATGGCCAGCTGCTCTACGCTGCGGTTGGGCAGACTGTTGTCTTCATCGTATCCTACCCAGACGCCGTACAGTTCATATTCCCTGTTGATTGTTCCGCTGCTTCCGTTTGTGCTGATCGTCTGGCCGCACCGCAGGTAAACCCGGTCGCTGTTAATCTGCGCGAGAATATTGTACAGGCGTTCCGGTTTATCCTGGATCAGGTCGATGCAGCATGGCTCACCTTCGATCGAAGGCCAAAGCATGGAATAGTCCGAACGCGCCAGCACTTCCGCCTGCTCGGTGATTTCCGCGCCGCAGTCTGTCCTGCCCAGCAGCAGAAAATCGCCGGTGCTTTCATCCTCGCGATACAGCCGATAATATACATCGCTCACATTGCCGTTTGTCTCCCCGAAGAACAGGGCAGGCATACCGTTTGCATTCAGCCGCTTTTCGACAGTAATCCGCAGTTCTTCGATATCGTCAACGGTCGGCAGCTGTTCCACAGCCTCATATACCCAATCGGGAGCCGTCCAGGCAGACACCGCATCCAGGTATGCCAGATAGAGGGGCACAGGGAAATTCCGTGCGTAAATATCCAGCTCCTCCGGATCAAAGTCAGTGGGATAACAGAAGGAAATACCGCGGGCGTCGCTGCGCCCCTGGCCGCGGGTCATGTACACCACGGCTTCCGTCAATGCGCCGACTGCTTCATCCAGCACCGTGTTGTCCATTGTATCAATGATATCCGGATGGCAGAACAGGCCTCCGAGGTCCCGCATATTCTGGCGGCCGTCATCAAACTCCGGCACTTTCAAGAGATAATCTGAATAGATCTGGACAAGTTTCGGAGTGTCCTTCAGCGCTTTGCTCATGACCTGAATCAGCTGTTCGAAAGCGCCTGCCAGGCGGTCAATCTTCGTCAGGTCGATTACGGCCCACGTCAGAAGCTGCCTGGCGTACGCATCCTCCCGGTTGATGTATTTGGCTTCGGTCGTATCGCAGATACTGCGTCCAAGCCATTTTCCGTCCAGCGTGGGGTGGCAGACCAGTTCCTGAAGCCAGCTGCTGACAGCGCTGCCTTCTCCCGGCACCGCTTCCTCGGACGCCACCATCCAACGGGCGTAGTTCCGGACGTTCCAGGCTGTTTCGATATTGGCCATCAGGCATGCGTCGATCAGCAGGGTGTCAAAATATACACCGCCGTCCGCAAGCGCCTGGTTCAGCTCATAGAGGTACAGATTGTCGCAGCCGAACAGCTCGTCAATCAGGACTCCGGACGCTCCTCCGCCATGGCCCCACAGGACCAGCGCATATTTTTCGGCCGGAAAGGCCTGCGCGCCCCACCGGATAAAATCCGCCAGGGTTTCCGGATCGGCCATGCTGTGGAGCGGCAGGGACTCCATCAGCCGGAACGGTTCCTTCGGCGGATTCAGGTCTTCATCCGGGAAATAATCGTACTGCCAGCGCTGCAGCGAGTCCGTGGAAATATTCATCCCCAGGCTGTCCGCGTGCCAGGCGGAGGATCCGCCTGTTTCGATCAGAATGTTCACTTTCCCGATGTCCCGTATCGTATCCTCCATGGTAAAAGAATCCGCCGTATAAAGCGGCTTGAAATCATAAGGATACTTTACCTGTGATATTTCCTTCAGATTGAAGGAAGTATAACTGTATTTTGATTCAAGATCAGAACCGCAGAAATAGAACATGACGGTCCATTCCGCCGTTTCACTTTCCGGAGTCTCCGCTGCCGCCGCGTTTCCGGCACAGCAGAAAAGAGCTGACAGGAATACTGACAGCACAGCAATCAGCAGGAGTTTGCCGGGAACTCTTCGCATGGTATACCACCCTGAATCAGATTGCCCGTATGGACCGGATGCCGGTCCGGCCGTGTCTTATGACCAGTCCACTTCGTTGGC
>CACZQT010000377.1 GCA_902783295.1 uncultured Lachnospiraceae bacterium | reverse complement strand
CGTCTTTTTATCGATCTTCCCCAGTTCATTCTGAATGGCTATGATCTCTCGCGCATGCTCCGGATCTGTCAGCCTGCGCTTCAGGCCCTCTTTACGGATACGACGTACACTTTCCGACAGAATCCGTCCCGCGTCTTCTGCAGAAAGATCTTCCGGGAGCTTACGGTCCAGGACATCCGAGATTCCGGCAGAAGCAGCCGGATCCTCTGCGCAGGCATTAATCAGAGATGCGGGTTCAGGTCTGCGTCCTTCCTTCCAGGCCGGAAACAGGGCTCCCGCCATCATCCGGCAGGTTTCATCTGAAAAGTCTGCCGGTTCCAGATATTCCACCAGCTTTTCCGGATGGCCGTTTTCCGAAACCGCCCATCCCAGAACAAGTCTTTCGTCTTCTGCAAGCCCTGAAGAGCGTACGGTTCTCCGGCCGGATTCCTCCGGGACGTCCGTTTCCGTTTCCTCCGTATACCCTGAGTATCCGCTTTCGTATTCCTCCCTCTGCCGCGAAGTTCTGACAGACCGGCTTCTTTCTGTTTCATTTTGCGGCAGCAGCAGGCTTAAGCTCCGTACCATGGAAACCAGTGCCTGTTCCGGGATCCCATGCCTGCGGCTCACCGCTTCCAGGTAATTTGTCCGCTCCAGTTCATCCGGGAACGCCAGAAGCATGCGGGCTATTTCCCGGTGAAAACGGGTTTTCTGCTCCGGATCTCCCAGATCGAAGCCGTCCCGGATCACATCACTCTGGAAGAGAAAGGCATTTTCCGCCTCCCGGATCCTGGCCTCGAAAAACTCTGCCCCCTCGTGGGTCAGAAATTCATCAGGATCCTTGTAAGGCTTCAGGTTCAGGACCCGGACCGTCAGCCCCGCATTCTGCAGCAGAGGAATCGCGCGCATGGCAGCTTTCTTTCCGGCACCGTCGCTGTCGTAGGAAAGGATGATCTCCTTTGTGAAACGCCGGAGAATCGCTACGTGGCCTTCCGTCAGGGATGTCCCCAGTGATGCCAGGGCACAGTCAAAACCTGCCTGATGCATGGAGATCACATCCATATAGCCTTCGCATAGAATAAAGTACGGGCGCCGGCTTCTCCTGGCCAGGTGAAGCCCGAACAGGCTGCGGCTCTTATCAAACAGCATCGTTTCCGGGGAATTCAGATATTTCGGTTCCCCTTCTCCCATCACACGGCCGCCAAAGGCGATCACGTGACCGCCGGCATCCATGATCGGAAACATAGCCCGGTTCCAGAACAGTTCCTGAATTCCTTTTTCCGTGATCTTTGCCAGGCCGGAACGGGCGATGGCTTCATCATTAAAGCCTTTCTTTTTCAGGTAACGGTAAAGATCATCCCGGTAATTCTGGGAATAGCCCAGTCCGAACTTTCGGACGGTTTCCTCGCTCAGTCCTCTCTTCCGGAAGTATTCCGCCGCACGGGCTCCCTGGGGAGACCGGAGCTGAAAATAAAAATAGGTAGCTGCTTCTTTATTCACCGCCAGGAGAGTCTGGCGCAGGCTGGCCCGTTCCTTCTCCTCCTGCGTGGCCTCCCTTTCCGGAAGGGTGATGCCGGCCCGGTCCGCCAGTATCTTCACCGCCTCCGGGAAAGTGCAGTTATCATACTGCATCATGAACGTAAACACGTTCCCGCCCACGCCGCAGCCGAAGCAGTGATAATACTGGCGGGAAGGGGAGACATGGAAAGAAGGAGTCTTCTCATTATGAAAAGGGCAGCAGGCCATATACCCGCTCCCTTTTTTGGTCAGTTTAACATATTGGGAGATCACAGACACGATATCTGTTCTCACCCGCACCTCTTCAATCAGTTCGTCCGGATAAAACACAGGTTCCTCCTTCCGGCCGGCTGTGCCTGCCGGATCTTGCAGGTGTCCCGGCGGATCGTCCTGTTCGTTTTATGGAAAGGTCACCAGCGCTGAGGCACATACAGCTGTTCAAAGGTACGAATGGCAAAATTGTCCGTCATCCCGGACACATAATCGCAGACCACTCTGGACTGGGACTCCCGGCGGATCCAGATCAGATTCAGAAATTCCGGAGGCATTTCCTCGATCTTCTTCTCATAATAGCGGTAAAGCATCTGCAGCATCTGCTGTGCCTTCCCGTCCTCCCGCTTTGCAGCACTGTTGGTATAGACATGCTCGAACATATAATTCCGGAGCCCTGTCATGGCAGCCTCAATCTGGGAATCCATACAGATAGAAGGCTTCCCCCGGCTCTCCTCAATCACACAGTGAATCAGCGTATCCAGCCGGGTCCGCACCGTATTTCCCAGCACGGTTGTATATTCCGTCGGCAGCATGTCCTCCCGAAGGATGCCGGCACGGATCGCATCGTCTATATCATGGTTGATATAGGCAATCTTATCTGACAGGCGCACAACCTGTCCCTCCAGTGTGGATGGATGACCGCTGGTCCGGTGGTTCAGGATACCGTCCCTTACCTCTTTGCTGAGGTTCAGTCCGGCCCCGTCCCGTTCCAGCACTTCTACAATACGCACGCTCTGACGGTAGTGGGCAAAGCCTTCCGGGCAGACCTGATCCAGGGCTTCTTCCCCGGCATGCCCGAAGGGAGTATGGCCCAGGTCATGACCGAGTGCAATGGCCTCTGTCAGATCCTCATTCAGGAAGAGGGCTTTGGAAATAGTCCTGGCGATCTGCGCCACTTCCAGCGTATGCGTCAGCCTGGTCCTGTAGTGATCCCCGTGCGGCGCCAGGAAGACCTGGGTTTTGTGCTTCAGCCTCCGGAACGCCTTGCAGTGAAGGATCCGGTCACGGTCCCGCTGATAGATAGTCCGGATATCACAGGGCTCTTCCTCTACGTCCCGGCCCTGGCTGTTCCGGCTTAAAGAGGCGAACGGGCTTAAAAGCTGTGCCTCTCTTTCTTCCATTTCTTCACGAATTGTCATCTGTTATCCGTCCCTTTACAGCTTATGGCACCTGTCCAGAATCCAGTTCTGTATATCGGAGAAAACCTTATCCCGGTCCAGTTCCTGCAGGATTTCATGCCTGTCCTTCTCGTACAAGTAAATATCCAGGTCCCGGAATCCTTTTGCTACCAGAGAGTTGTAAACCTCCAGCACTTCCCGGCTCTTGCTCCCAACCGGGTCCTCCATGCCTGCGCACAGAAGGACGGGCAGTGTCCGGGGAATTTTCTCCATGTCCTTCTCTCTGGCCAGGTTTTCCAGCATGCGGAAGAGATCCAGATAGGCCCCCGCCGTGAAGCAGAATCCGCAGCGGGGATCTTCCGCATACGCCTTCAGAGACTCCTGATTTTTCGACAGCCAGCTGCCCTTTTTCCAGGGAAGCAGATAAGGAAGGGAGTACTTCCCTTCGGCCATAAACTGCAGGAGGCGGCTGCGGGCATGCTTCCCCTTCTTCCGGCAGATCCAGTCCGCGAGAGCTATTCCAAACCTGGCTATCCTGCGGGGAATGGTTCCTGTCCCAACGAGAATCACACCGTCCGTTTCCGCTCCCCAGCGGGTTATGTAACGGCGCAGTATGAAGGATCCGATACTGTGTCCCAGCACGAAAACCGGCTTCCCCGGATGCAGCTGGTGTGCCGTCTGCACGGCCAGATGCAGATCACGTACCAGTATTCTGTCTCCGTGGCGTTCGGCAAAAAAGCCCAGTTCTCCCTCTTTGTTCAGAGAGTCGCCATGTCCCAGAAGGTCCATCCCCAGTACGGCAATGCCTGCCCCGGCCATGGCCCGGGCAAATTCATCATACCTCCTGATATGCTCCACCATGCCATGGCAGAGTACCAGGACAGCTTCAGGCTCCTGATCGGGGCACCAGTGAAATCCGTGAAGAGTCACCGTCCCTTCCGAAGAAAGGAATGAAATCCTGGTTTTCTTCATATCTTCTCCTTTCATTTATCAAGGAACGGATCACTCATCATCCATCTCCTCGAACACCATCATATCTTCGTCTTCTTCCATTTCCGGCTCATCATCCGGTTCCGGCTCATCATCCGGTTCCGGCTCATCATCCGGTTCCGGCTCGTCATCGGGTTCCGGCTCATAATCCGGATCATCCACTTCCATGTCCGGTTCTTCGACAGTGGCATCCTCCTCATTTTCTTCCGGATCATTCGCTGCTGCTGTCGAAGGACTTTCCTCCCTGGCCGGCCGCCTCTCTTCCTCTTCTTCCTCTTCTTCCTCTTCTTCCTCTTCTTCGTCGTCCTCTTCCCCCGGAGCCTCGGTTTCATAGCTGTCCCGGCCGCCGTAAAGGATAACAGGTGTTCCTGTTATCACCAGGCTGAACAGTTCCTCCGCCCTGTCAGAAGGGAGCTGGATCCCGCCGCCGGAACCGTTTGCCAGGTAGTTTTCTCCGCCAAAAGAGCTCCTCCAGGAAGCATCGTACAGTCCCCGGTTTTCAGAGAACGGCATCCAGTACCTGACCTGCGCCGCACCGGAGTTCGTAGCCCCTTCAAGCATCTTGTCTTCCTGCTTCGCGGTCACAGAGTAAATCCCTGCCGGTGTATTCTGATGTGTCGCCACATCTCCGGAAACCACCCGGCTTTCCAGGATGCAGGCTCCTCCCCGGTAAAAATACAGGTACTGGTCTGTAAGATCAATTTCAATATAAGTGGTTCCGTAATCCGGAGTCCCATGACTGGCAGCACTTTGCAGATAAACTGCTTCCTGCGCCAGGGAAGTACCGCTGCGAACTGCTTCCACCACCCGTTTTCCGGTCTCCGCCCGGTCCATCTGCCAGCCGTAATTTCCTCCGTCAATGGTGATCTCACGTCCGGAAGACGTAGTAAACGTATGCGGTTTGCGGATCGTATCATACTTGTCCGCCAGTCCCTCCACCCACTGGAGCAGCGGGGCCTCATCCAGCACCACTTCCTGACTGTCGTTCATGGACAGGCAGCCCAGGATGGTTTCTTTGGGAAGCACTTCCACACCGGCATCCCCGAAGGAAATCTGTACATCCGCCGCAAGGTAGTGATTTTTGCCTTCCACTTCACGCACCATAGAATCCGGTACGGCGGCAGGTACAGCGTACAGATTCTCCTGTTTCAGATCCAGCACCGGTGAAAGATTCCTCACGGCTTCCACTGCCAGCTCTTCTACCCGGGTCACATCCACTTCGGTTCCCTGTGCCGCCGGTTCCAGCACATACAGCCCGCTGGCTTCATCATACCGGATGAAAGCATCCCTGGAAGGGGACATATTCTGGAACATCGAAAGGGACTTCACGGCAGCGCACAGCTTTCCTTCATCAAAGACGATCGCCGAATCTACCGTCAGACTCCGTCCTTCCTGCATACATTTCTCATAGTCGGAAGGATTCTGACGGGCCAGGATCTCCCGGAAATCCACGGAAGAGTTCATCTCCAGACCTGCTGCTTCTCCGGATATAATTTCCTCACCGGACAGTCCGGTCACCGTCAGGCGGTAGCCTTCCACCGCTTTTTCCAGTTCTTTCTGAACCGTCTCCGGTGTTTTGTCCGTGCAGTCCTGCCCGTTAATCGCTGTATACGGCAGAAAATGTTCCTTGTAAAAAGCTATCTGCCGCTGTTTTTCTATATATCTGCTTAACCCAAAGAAGGCCCCAAGGCCTCCTGCCGCAAGCAGCAGAATTGCCAGAAGCCATCCCCAGATCCGTCTCTTCTTTTTTGGTGTCCGTTCTGTATCGTATTCATCTTCCCGGAAAAGCCGGGCGTCCTCTTTGTTCTGCCTTCTGGCTTCCCGGCGGGTCATCCGGCGAAACTGCCGGCCGGCAGGAGGCTTCGCCTCTGTACCGGACGGTTCCTGTTCCCGCCGCAATGCTTTGGCCCGGACCGCCTCGGCGATCGGACTCAGGGGAATCTCTTCCGTAACCCCCGTCTGCGACTCCAGCTGTTCCAGATAGCCGGCAGCCGACCCGTGATACTGCCCATTCTGACGGGACAGGCTTTCAGAGCCATCTTCCGCCGCCTCTCTCTTTCCGGGGCGCACATCTTCAAAATCGAAATCATCATCTTCTCCGGTATTGTCCAGAGACAGAAGTTCTTCTTCATATGCATCGTCCTGGCGACTGCTCATACTTTCTGCCCCCCTTTATCCCAAGAACGTTTTTCTTTTCACGACGCAGGAAATTCCGGGGAATTTCCCGAATGATGAAAAAAGGGCTTCCTGTACGGAAGCCCCTGTCTTGTCGCGTCAATCCTTCTGAGCAATGATCTCTTTCTTATTGTAAGAACCACAAGCCTTGCAAACCTGGTGGGGCACCATCAGGGCTCCGCACTTGCTGCACTTAACCAATGTGGGATTGCTCATCTTCCAATTTGCTCTGCGGCTGTCCCGGTGTGCCTTAGAGGATTTATTTTTAGGACAAATGGACATCTGACTGAACCTCCTGTTTCTCTTACCTTTCTTTCTTATAAAGAAAAAACCACACCTGCTTATTATACAAACCGGTCTCTTCTTTGTCAAGCATGTTTTCTGAGGAAAACTGATTAATCAATGGTTCCTCAAAGACCTCCGGCAGGTTTTAAATTCTGTTTCCTCAGCTGTCCTGCTGCAGTGTGGAGATCAGCCGGGGCACCAGCTGCTTCTTCCGGGAAACCACACCGGGCAGGTATACGATCTCGTCTTCTCCGGTTACGCCAAAGGCTCTCTCCGCCAGTTCCCTGGCCTCGTCCCCGATGCACAGCAGCGTGGTGGCTTCCTGCAGAATGTCCGTCAGCATCACGAAGATCATATCCATCTTGTCATCTTCCAGAACTTTCTGGGCAAACGGCAGCAGCCTCTTCTCCAGGCTCATCAGTTCGTCATCGTCCATAGAAGAAATCTGGCCGATCGCCACCTGACGGCTTTCCATGGTAAACTTCTTGTAATCCTGATAGAAAATCTCTTCATCCGCGCGATGGGCAAAATCGCTGCCGGCCGTAAACATGGCCTTAGCATGAGCTTCTACGGAGATGCCTGCGATCTGCGCCAGTTCTTCACAGATCTGCCGATCCACCGGCGTACAGGTAGGGGACCGGTACATCAGGGTATCGGAAATAATGGCGGAGCACAGAAGACCTGCTGTTTCGGGGTCGATCTCCACCCCGTTTTCCCGGTACATCTGGGTGATAATGGTCGCCGTACAGCCCAGCGGCTGGTTTCTGAAATATACCGGGCCGATGGTTTCCAGGCTTCCGATCCGGTGATGGTCAATTACTTCCAGAATCTCCGCATCCGCCAGTCCGTCCACGGCCTGGGAAATCTCATTATGGTCTACCAGAATCAGCTGCTTTTTCTTCGCGCCGAGCAGCTTCCGTCTGGAAATCATCCCCAGGAAATGGCCTTCCGGATCCAGCACGGGGAAATCCCGATGGCGGTATTTCTGCATGGTTTCCCTCACATCGTCCAGGAAATCCATCATGCTGAAGGTTACCAGATTTTCATAGGTCATGAAATATTCAATCGGCAGGCTCTGGTTAATCAGCCTCGCGACGGTAAAGGTATCCAGCGGCGTCTGAATGATATGGCAGTGATTTTCCGAAGCCAGCTTCAGGATCGTCCGGCTGACCTGGGCACCGCCGCTTACGATCACACAGCCTGCATTCATTTCGATGGCGCAGAGCTGCGCTTCGTAGCGGTTGCCGGTGATAACCACATCGCCTTCTTTAATAAAATCTTCCAGGGTATCCGGATTCGCAGCGGCAATCAGAATCTTTCCGTGATCCAGCACATCCTCCATTTCTCCCTGAAGCAGCTCGCCGCCCAGCGTTTCCACAATATTCTTATACATGGTATTGGCCCGGGAGAGGATATCTGCGGAGTACATGCCCATGTAGGATTCGGCGATATCACCTTCGGTGATGATGCCTACCAGGTCCCCTTCAATAGAACAGACCGGCAGGGTCGACACATTGAGATCCTGCATGCGTTCCCAGGCTTTTTTCAGGGACAGGCATCCGCGGATCGGGCGGATGGGATTGACCTCCATGTCCCTCACCTGCCGGCGCACGTCATGCACATAATGAGGCGCCTTTACGCCGAAACGGTCCAGTACATATTTGGTTTCAAGGTTCATCTGACCGGCCCGCTTCGGAAGATACTTCTTCCCGGTCAGGGCGGTTTTCAGCCTTGCATAGGCTATGGCGGAACAGACAGAGTCCGTATCCGGATTCTGATGTCCTATGACGTATACCGGTCTCTCCGCAGCATCTGCATTCACTGGCGTGTTGTTCATCGTTACCCTCCGTTTTCGGGGCATCCCGTGCTTCGCATCATCTTGTAAAGCGCAGAGAAGGCGGCTCCCGCCGCCTTCTCTACTTGGCTGTTTCCTCCGCGGCCTGAGGAACCCACAGGCCGGACCGCATACGGCTCTGGTATAGGCCGAAAGCTTTCTCCAGGATTTGTTTTTCGTTGGAGAACTTCAGCAGGTGAATCGCTTCATGGTACTTATAGTAACCGGAATCCATAAAATACTCTTCTCTCTGGGGGCGGCTGAAATAGCTCTCTCCCATCATCAGGTACCAGTGAACCTGTTTCTGAATATCCTGACTGGATGCCTGGAAGGTATACTGACTGCTTCCGATGTACTGCACGATGCGGGCTTTCGCACCCGACTCCTCCTGCACTTCCCGCAATGCTGTCTGTTCAAAAGATTCACCGTCTTCGACGGTACCTTTCGGAAGTACCCATCCCTCGTATCTGCCGCGGATATTCTTATAGAGCAGCAATATTTTACCGCGATACACCACCACACCGCCGCAGCTTGTTGCTTCTGTCATCGCAAAGCCTCCTGTCGGTTTGGCATGGCACGGCAGCAGGACAGACCTGTCCGCTGTGCGGCATATGCTGATGACGGATAGACCCGTCAAAACTAACTTGCAGTATATCACGGTTTTTGCGTGAAATCAATCCGTTCCGGTGGGTTTTATCCTTTCCGCATAATTCTGTCCCAAAAGTTTTATCCTTCTGTTTCTGATCAGCGGTTGAAATAGGACTGGAACAGTCTTCCGGCAATCGGCGCCGCCACAGTGCCGCCGCTGCCGCCCTGCTCCACGATAATGCTGACGGCAAGTTTCCGTCCGGGGTTCTCGTCATCCTCCGCATAGCCGATAAACCAGGCATTGGTATCCAGATCCGACCGCACCTCCGCGGAGCCGGTTTTTCCGTAGGCAGTATAACCGTATCCGTCCGCCTCCGTCCCGGTGCCTTCTGTCACCACCTGCCGCATCATCCCGGCCAGCTGACGGGCTTCCTCTTCGGACATCAGCCGCTTCCACTCCTTCGGAGAGAAGGACTCCACCCGGTCATTATATTTCGAGACCACCGAATCAATCAGATAGGGGTTCATCATCATACCGCCGTTGGCCACGCCGGCTGCGATCATGCAGTTGAACATCGGGGTTACCTGGGTTTCGCCCTGACCGATAGCTGTCTGCAGGATCGCCCAGACCGAATTGTTATTGTCCAGTGTAAACGTACTGGCTCCCATGGGCACGCTGGTATCCGGGGAGCTGTTAAAGCCGATGCTCCCGCACAGCTCATACAGCCTCCGGAAGCTGATCTGCTGTCCGATGGAAGCAAAAGCGCCGTTGCAGGACCTGGCAAAGGCGCGGGATACGTCTTCCAGACCATGCTCCGTGCCGTGAGAACAACGGATGGAATAGTCATCCACCTCATAAACCCCGTCGCAGGTAAAAGAGAAATTCTGCCAGCTGTTGGGATATTCCCGCATGTATTCCAGGAAAGTCAGCAGCTTGAACGTTGAACCAGGGGTATATTTTCCCTGGGTTGCCCGGTTCACGAGGTTGCTGTTGGAACTGTCGCTGACCAGTTCCTGCCAGTCGTCCGCCAGGGTATTGGGATTGAAGCTGGGCCGGCTTGCCATGGCCAGTACCCTTCCGGTGGAAGGATCCATGGCCACTACTGCCCCCTTATACCCGCTGAGTTCTTCATAGGCGATCTGCTGGAGCGCTACGTCCAGGGTACTGATCACCGTATCCCCGCTGGACTTGATCCCCCGCAGTGCCTCCACAATGCGCACCAGGGGATTGGTGTGGTTGTTCAGCAGATAGCTGGCCCCGGCAGATTCCAGACCGGTCACACCGTTCACCGTATAGCCTACCACATGGGAAAAAGCAGCTCCCATCGGGTACTGACGTTTTTCCTCTCCGTCCTCATATACGGTCGTTGTCGCCAGTATGGTTCCGTCTGCTGCCACAATATTCCCACGGGTGTATTTGTCTTCCAGCGCGGCAAGCCTCCTGGTGTTGTTGGAGTTGTTCCGGTAGCTGTCGCCGTCACGGTATACCAGTACGGCCAGATATACGATCGTCAGAATAAAAAGTCCCAGGAACACATAGGAAATTCCCATAATCTCCCGGTTCGTGCGGCGCAGACCTGCCCGGATTTCCTCCTCTGAAAGCCTCCGCTTTCTGCGTCTTCCGGAGGAAAATAAGCCTCCCTTTTTTCTTTGAGGCGCAGGCTTTCCTTTTTTATCAGATCTCTTCCCAGTCTCCGTCATCCTCTTCTTCTCGTCTTCTCCTTTCAAGCTCCTGCACCTCCTTTTCCTTCATCAGATGCAGCCCCTGGATAATCCCGATCATGATCATGGTCGTCAGCATCGAACTGCCGCCGTAGCTGATCAGAGGCAGCGTAATCCCGGTGCAGGGGATCATCTTGATAACCCCTCCGATATGCAGGAACACCTGGAAACCGAACATGACCGCCAGGCCGAACCCTACCAGTTTGTAAAACATTTCGCTCATCCAGGTCGATACCCAGATCATCTGCAGTACAAACCCGAGATAAATGACCGCCACGCAGATAGCAAAAACGGTTCCCAGTTCCTCGCAGATCGCGGCGTATACGAAGTCGTTCCGCACCAGGGATATCAGTTTGGGCATTCCCTGGTAAAAGCCGGAGCCGAGCCAGCTGCCGGTTCCGATCGCCATCATGGACTGTGCGATCTGCCGGCTCTTGTTGTCATAATCATAGAACGGATTCAGCCACATTTTCACACGGACCTGTACATGGCTGAACAGCTGGTAAGCAGCCACCGCGGCCACGCTTCCGGCGCCAAGGCCGGCTGCCAGATAGAGCGGCTGATGAGATGCTACAAACAGCATCAGCAAATAGGCCACAAAGTAAACCAGAGCGCTGCCCAGGTCTCTGGAAACAACCAGGATGATGACATGGGCTGCCGCAATAACAGATACGAGTGCCACCCGCCAGAATTCCGTTCCCTTCTGCAGCATGGACGCCGTAAAGAAGACGAACAGGATCTTGATGAATTCGGACGGCTGCAAGGCAAAGCCTCCCAGGTTGATGGAAAGCTGGGCGCCGGAAGAAGTATTGCCAAGCCTCCATACCACCAGCAGAAGTCCTATGCCCACGAGGGCGTACAGCAGCCCCCAGCGGGCCAGTACGTGCATATACCGGATTACCACCGGAATCAGCAGGATCAGAATCAGCCCTCCGCAGAAGAACAGAAACTGCCGCAGCGCGTATTCCGTATCCAGCCGGGTCTGCACCATAATGCCGATGGCGGCCAGCATCAGCATGTTGCTGATCAGAATCCGCGAACCATGCCGGTAAACCAGGCCGAACATCACTGTAAAGACCAGGAAAACCACTGCCTGGATGCCGTAGAACAGAAGCAGCTTCATGTCCCGGGTCTTCAGGTAGATAATCAGATACCCCAGCGCCTGCATGCAGAAAATCAGGACGAGCTGATGCCTGCAGAGCCTGTTCTGCCAGCGCACGTCGGCACCGCGCAGCGCTGCAAGATTCAATATAGAATACAGAATGACGATCAGGAGCATAAGGTATCTGGAATATTCCAGTGCCAGCTTGACCAAGTCACTCCACCCCCCTTCCGAAATGTCCGCGGGTATAGAATGCCGGCGGAACCGGGTGTCCCTCCAGAAACGCCTGCAGCAGGGAAACCGCCTCTTCCGGTTTCTCATCCGAAAATGCAAACCGCACCCTGCGCACAGACTCCGGAACACGGTCAAGAAGCCACAGAGGCAGGCAGTTGTACAGCACCGTGTGACAGAAACGGCAGCGTGAATCTTCCAGAAAATCCGCTTTTTTCCGGTCTGTAAGAGTCCGGAAACCTGGTGTTTCGAAGATATTCTCTTCTCTGCCTTTCCGGCAGTGCCCTGTGGTTTTCGCCGTACACTGTGCGGAAATCATGAGCGGAAGCCGCCCGTAGATTACCATTTCATCCGAAGGCAGAATCCCCCTTTCCAGAAGTTCCTCCTTCCGAAGTTCCACCGGGAGCGTAAGTATATCCGCTCCCAGCTGCAGAAGCCGCGCTGCCGCTTCCCGGTTCCAGGCATAGAGACCCGCATCAAAAACACGTTCTCCGGGAAGCAGCCCGTTTCTGTTGTCGTTTTTTTCTTTCCCGCTTCTCTCTTCTTCCGCCTGCTCCATAAGCCAGGCGGCTTCATCCAGGTTCCGTACCAGACAGGAGTCGAAACCGGCTTCCTGCCATTCCTTCTTTTGTTTCAGCAGATAATCCGAGGCTTCCTTCCGAAGCACGAAGGGAAGCGCCAGGGATGCTTTATGGCCGGCTGCATGAATTCTCTCTACGGTTTTCCGCCAGCTGCCGGGCTTCAGACGGTCCGCCGGCAGTATAATGCCTGTAAGCCCACGTACAGGCAGCAGCGCCGGCAGCAGTGCCATATCCTCCAGAGAGGCCCAGACTTCCCGCCCGGTTCCCGGGCTTTCCGCAGTGCCGGCGCTGAAGGCAGCTGTGGCAGGCAGACTGTCCCGCGAAAGCTCCGGCTGCTGATATTTCCGCCGGAAGGAAGCCGCGGCGGCAGCTTCAAGTTTTTCCAGTGCTTCCCGCCGCAGAGCATTCATGGCTCCGACCGGCAGGAATGCGTCCTCCGAAATCTCTGTCTCCAGCTGATCAAATACAAAAGGAGTCCCGCCTGTTTTCTGAAAACGTTCCAGGACTTCTTCCCGGGTTACGGGACGGCTCTTTGCAGCCTGGACAACAGGCCCCTCCGCCGCTGTGCGGATTTCTCCCGAAACGGCCGCAGACTGCCTCCCGGCTTTATTTCCCGGACGTGCCGTCATCATGGAAGCTTCCAGAACCGCCGGCTCGCCTTTCACCAGACGTACTCTGCCCTGTATCTTTTCCTGTACGCTTTCCGAAAGGAACGCCCGGTCAATCTCCTGCAGCCGGGTTTCATCTACCTTCCGTAAAGCCGGCTTCTCTCCGGGGAAGATCATATCCGCGCCGTTATGCTTCCGGTAATACCCCTCTGTAAAACCGCCTCCGCGGTCGTAAAGCATGGCTAAAAGTTCTCTGTCTTCTTTTCGGGGATTATAGCCTTCCCGGCCTTTTTCCTGCAGTTCATCCAGGGCGCGGCGATATACGCTCACGACCCCCGCTGTATACCGCGGCCCCTTCATCCTTCCCTCGATCTTCAGGGAAGTCACTCCGGCGTCCACGATCTCCGGCAGGATATCCAGTGTACAAAGATCCTTCAGATTCAGCAGATGACTGCCGTTATAAGGCAGCCGGCAGGGCTGCGCGCACCTTCCCCGGTTCCCGCTCCGTCCGCCGATCAGGCTGCTGAGCAGGCACTGGCCGGAGGTGGCGTAGCAGAGCGCCCCATGGATAAACGCTTCCAGTTCGATATCCGTCTGCTGCCGGATCCTCCGGATTTCTTCCAGGGACAGCTCTCTCGGAAGCACCAGGCGGCTGGCTCCCAGTTCTTTCACAAGCCTCGCTCCCCAGGGAGCGCCTACCGCCATCTGGGTGCTGATGTGCACTTCCATATCCGGAAAATGCCGGCGGATCGTTTCCATGACGCCCAGGTCCTGTACCAGGACAGCATCCAGCCCCTCTTTATAGGCCGGCGCCAGCCATTCCGTCAGTTCCCCGGACAGTTCCTTTTCCTTCAGAAGCGTATTGACTGTCAGGTACAGTTTTCTTCCGTGGAGATGTACATAATCAATGGCGGAAAGCAGTCCCGCGTCATCCGGATTTTCCGCATATGCCCTGGCGCCAAAGCGCAGGCCGCCCATATAAACCGCGTCCGCCCCGGCAGCTACAGCTGCCTCCAGACTTTCCCGCGAACCCGCCGGTGCCAGCAATTCCACCATGGATCTGTTCCTCCTTCCGCAGATATTTTCTCTGTTTCATACCCGCCGGGAATACCGGCTTTTACTCTTTCTTTTCCTGGCGCATACGTTCCCGGACCAGTTCCCGGCGGAGCTGCTCCATAACGTCTTCCATCTCCGAAAGCTGCGCTTCCAGTTCCTGTGACCGCTGTTTCTCGCGGAAATAATCGTTTGCCACGTTCAGCAGAAGCAGGCGGTGCTTGTCCACTCCGGACTGGCGGTTGTAGCTTCCCGCCTCTTTCAGTTCCCGGATCTTCCGGTTGATATAATCTGCGATCTGCTGCATCGTCGCAACATCCTCGCCGCTCACCTCAATCAGCTGTCCGTCAATCATGACATGGACTGACTTTTCCTCCGACATCCTCATCCCCTCCTTATACGGCCGCTCTTTCCGTCAGGGAAAAACCGGGGTTATGATTCAGCTGCAATTCAGTTCCGGTATGTTCCCGTCTATTCTCCGTCTGTCTCCCGGCTGACGCCCAGGTGCAGATAGGCCTGCTCGGTCGCAATCCGCCCGCGGGGCGTTCTCTGCAGAAACCCGTTCTGGATCAGATACGGCTCGCAGACATCCTCCAGCGTACCGGCATCCTCCCCCAGGGCTGCAGCGAGCGTATCCAGTCCCACCGGACCGCCGCCGAACTTCCCGATGATGGTATCCAGTACCCGCTGATCCATCTGGTCCAGACCGAATTTATCCACTTTCAGAAGGGTCAGGGTATGATCCGCCACTTCCCGGGTAATCCGGCCGTCGTAACGCACCTGGGCAAAATCCCGCACCCGTTTTAATAACCGGTTGGCCAGTCTGGGCGTTCCCCGGGACCTCCTGGCGATCTCCATGGCGCCGGCAGGTTCAATCTCCACCCCCAGCACCCCGGCTGAATGTTCAATAATGGTGGCAAGTTCCTTTGGAGTATAGAACTCCAGACGATGGATGACTCCGAAGCGGTCCCGAAGCGGTGCCGTCAGCATCCCCACCCGTGTCGTAGCCCCTACCAGTGTAAAGGGAGGAAGGTCCAGACGGATGGATTTCGCGCCGGCACCTTTACCTATCACAATATCAATGGCGAAATCCTCCATGGCGGAATACAAATGCTCTTCCACCTGGCGGTTCAACCGGTGAATTTCATCAATAAAGAGTACATCTCCCTTTCCAAGCTTGGTCAGCACAGCCGCCATTTCCCCGGGGTGCTCAATCGCCGGCCCCGATGTAATCTTCATATGGGTGCCCATCTCATTGGCGATAATACCCGCCAGGGTTGTTTTTCCAAGTCCGGGAGGGCCGTACAGCAGTACGTGATCCAGAGGCTCTCCCCGGGTCTTCGCCGCTTCCATGTAAACGGCGAGGGTCTGTTTCAGAGATTCCTGCCCGATATATTCTCCCAGCAGCCGGGGACGGAGAGAATTCTCGATCCGGCTGTCTTCCTCTGTAAATTCTGTCGTGATAACCCGCTGTTCTATGGTTTCCACCACCTTTTATCTCTTATCTGTGCATTGCCCGCATTTCCGGGATGTTCCGCAGATGCGCAAATAGTACTGGCATACGCCGTCTGTATTGAACTATACAGGTCGGCAGCAGCCCTTTACAGCCGTTTCAGTGCCTCTGAAAGCAGGGCTTCCACATCCATCGATTCCGCTCCTTCGATGCTCTTTACTGTCTTAATGGCATCCGTAGCAGAATATCCCAGCGCTGTCAATGCTTCCACGGTCTCCTGCACAGCGCCGCTTCCTGCTGCAGCTCCCGCGCCGGCCGCCGCATGTGCGCTTCTGGCTTCAAAAGCATCCTCCAGACTCAGTTTGTCCTTCAGTTCCAGGATGATCTTCTGCGCGGTCTTCTTCCCCAGACCAGGCGCTTTGGCAATCGCCTTGTCATCCCCGGAAAGCACTGCAAAGCGCAGGTCATCCGCTGAAAGCTGGGAAAGCACTGCCAGAGCACCTTTCGGTCCTATACCGCTCACTCCCAGCAGCAGCCGGAACACATCCAGGTCATCCCGGGTCAGGAAGCCGAAAAGCTGCATGGCATCCTCCCGGACCTGAAGATAAGTATGTATTTTCACCTCAAAGCCAATACCCGGCAGGCCGGAAAGAACGGTCTGGGGGATATTGATGTTGTATCCGATCCCCCCGGCTTCTACCACAATCCGGTCCGGTTCCGCACTGATCAGTTCTCCTCGAATGTATGAAATCATAAGCAGCCTCTATGTACTTCTATGCAGGAATTGTCCTGTACTTTCAGCGGTTCAGAGCCCTGACTAAAGCCGCTGATACCCTACTATAGTATACCAATCCACACCTGATACCGCAATTCTTTTTTCGCGGCGCACCTTCCTGCCGGCCGGCACCGCTGCAGCGCATTTTCCGGGCAGCGCAAAAAAGCTCTTTAACCAAAATTTCGAAAACCTGCTTGACAAAAGTCCGCGGATGTCATAACATTGGCGAAAGATACGCAAAGGCATTGAGGAAGAGGAGTATTCCGGAGCCCCCGCAGAGAGAACCGTTCGTCGGCTGAAAGACGGTTCGGATCAGGCAGCTGGAAGAAGGTGGCTTCCGAGCCGGAAAAGCAAAAGCATACGGTGTCGGTTTTGTGAGGATGGTTATTATCCGGCAGAGTACACTTCGGCAAGTAGTTTTTCCCGTCTGTTCCACGTTACGGAAATCGAGACCCAAAAAAGGTGGTACCGCGGTGAAATATCGCCCTTTGTTTGCATGCGCAATCAAAGGGCTTTTTTATCGCACAGGAAACTTCGTTTGCTGTGCGGTAAAAAAGCACTCCGTGAGGATGCGCAGCTCGCGGAAAGGAAAATCGCTGTGCGATTCCGCTCGCGCGCGAAGAGTGCGCAGGCGCACTCTTCTATTTTTCGGTACTGGAAGCAGGGTGCCCTTCCGGCATCCTTTGACGGCACAGAGAAAGTGCCGGGAAAGAGGTAAAAATGGCAAAGGAACTCAGCAAAACCTACGATCCTTCACAGATCGAGGACCGCATTTATCAGAGATGGCTGGATAAGAAATATTTCCACGCCGAGGTGGACCGCAGCAAAAAGCCCTTCACGATCGTCATGCCGCCGCCCAACATTACCGGGCAGCTGCACATGGGCCATGCCCTGGACAACACCATGCAGGATATCCTGATCCGCTATAAGAGGATGCAGGGTTATTCCGCCCTGTGGCAGCCCGGCACGGACCACGCTTCCATCGCTACAGAAGTCAAGATCATCGCCAAGCTGAAGGAAGAAGGCATTGAAAAGGAAGACCTCGGCCGTGAGGGTTTCCTGGAGAGAGCCTGGGCCTGGAGAAAAGAATACGGCGGACGTATCATCTCCCAGCTGAAAAAGATGGGCTCATCCGCTGACTGGGACCGGGAGCGCTTTACCATGGACGAAGGCTGCTCCGCAGCTGTCAAACACGTGTTCATCAAACTGTATGAAAAAGGCTACATCTATAAGGGCTCCCGCATTATTAACTGGTGCCCTGTCTGCCAGACTTCCATCTCCGACGCCGAGGTGGAATACCAGGAGCAGGAAGGCCATTTCTGGCATATCAAATATCCGATTATCGGAGAAGACGGTTTCGTAGAGATCGCCACGACCCGTCCCGAAACCATGCTGGGCGATACCGCCGTAGCCGTGAACCCGGAAGACGAGCGTTATACTCATCTGGTGGGCAAGATGCTGCAGCTTCCGCTGACCGACCGTGTTATCCCGGTCATCGCGGATTCCTACGTGGATAAGGAATTCGGTACCGGCTGCGTAAAAATCACCCCCGCGCATGACCCTAACGACTTCGAGGTCGGCAAGCGCCACAACCTGGAAGAGATCAATATCCTGAACGATGACGCCACCATCAACGAAAACGGCGGCAAATACGCCGGTATGGACCGCTACGAAGCCCGTAAGCTCATCGTAGAGGAGCTGGAACAGTTGGGCCTGCTGGTGAAGGTGCAGAAGCACGTGCACAATGTCGGCACGCATGACCGCTGCAAGACCACGGTGGAACCCATGGTTAAGAAGCAGTGGTTCGTACGGATGGAAGAAATGGCCAAGCCGGCCATGGAAGCCCTTCGCACCGGCGAACTGAAGTTTGTCCCCGAAGCCTTCGGCAAAACCTATATGCACTGGCTGGAAAACATCCGCGACTGGTGCATTTCCCGTCAGCTCTGGTGGGGACACCGGATTCCCGCCTGGTACTGCGATGACTGCGGTGAAATCGTGGTGTCCGGAAGCGAACCCACAGTCTGCCCGAAATGCGGCAGCACCCATCTGACACAGGATCCGGATACGCTGGACACCTGGTTCTCTTCCGCCCTCTGGCCTTTCTCGACCCTGGGCTGGCCGGAAAAGACGCCGGAACTGGAATACTTCTATCCGACCAACGTGCTGGTAACCGGATATGATATCATCTTCTTCTGGGTCATCCGTATGGTCTTCTCCGGCTATGAGCAGACCGGACAGACACCGTTCGATACCGTACTGATCCATGGCCTGGTCCGCGACTCCCTGGGCCGGAAGATGAGCAAGTCCCTGGGCAATGGCATCGATCCGCTGGAGGTTATCGACAAGTACGGCGCAGATGCCCTGCGTATGACCCTGGTAACCGGCAATGCCCCCGGCAATGACATGCGTTTCTACTGGGAGCGTGTGGAAGCCAGCCGGAACTTTGCCAACAAGGTCTGGAACGCGTCCCGCTTTATCATGATGAACATGGAAGGTGTGGATACCTCCGCCGTAACAACGGATACCCTGGAAGACGCGGATAAGTGGATCCTCTCCAAGGTAAATACCCTGGCAAAGGATGTCACAGAAAACCTGGACAAGTACGAACTGGGCATTGCCCTGCAGAAGGTGTACGACTTCATCTGGGAAGAATTCTGCGACTGGTATATCGAGATGGTGAAGCCCCGCTTCTACAACTCCGAGGATGTTTCCAGCAAGGCAGCTGCCTGCTGGACCTTAAAGACCGTCCTGATCCAGGCACTCAAACTCCTGCATCCTTATATGCCGTTCATCACGGAAGAAATCTTCTGCAACCTGCAGGATGAAGAAGAATCCATTATGATCTCCTCCTGGCCGGAGTTCCGGAATGACTGGAGTTTCTCCGAAGTTGAAGCCCGCATCGAGCGTATCAAAGAAGCCGTCCGGGCACTGCGCAATGTGCGCGCCGGCATGAACGTTCCGCCCAGCAAGAAGGCAGATGTCTTCGTGGTTTCCGCGAAGGAAGAAGTCCGTCAGGCCTATGAGACCAGCAGAGCCTTCTTCGCAGTCCTCGGCTGTGCCTCTTCCGTCACCATCCAGGCTGACAAGACCGGGATTGCGGATGACGCAGTAGCGGCCGTGACCGCTGATGCCGTGCTCTATATGCCGCTTTCCGAACTGGTGGATGTGGAAAAAGAACTGGCAAGGCTCCGCAAGGAAGAACAGCGTCTCGCGGGTGAACTGAAACGTTCCCACGGCATGCTGTCCAACGAGAGATTCGTCAGCAAGGCCCCGGCCGAGAAGATCGCCGAAGAGCGGGCTAAGCTGGAAAAATATGAACAGATGATGGAACAGGTGAAAGCGCAGATCGCGACACTGGAAAAATAACCGGAAAAGGGGGGAGATTACATGCTGGAATCATTAAAAAAAGATGTCTGCGAGGCGAATCTGGAACTGGTAAAAAGAGGCGTTGTAATTTATACCTGGGGCAATGTAAGCGGCATCGACCGCGAAAAGGGACTGGTTGTAATCAAGCCCTCCGGAGTGGACTATGACAACATGACGCCGGAGGATATGACTGTAGTAGATCTGGCCACCGGCGAACGGGTAGACGGGCGTTATAAACCTTCTTCGGATACTGCTACTCATCTGGAGCTGTACCGCCGCTACCCCGGGATTTCCGGAATTGTCCACACCCATTCCACCAACGCAGTAGCCTTCGCACAGGCAGGCCTCCCCATCCCGGCACTCGGTACAACGCATGCAGATTATTTCTACGGAGATATCCCCTGCGCCAGAGGACTCACAAAGGAAGAAGTAGAGGAAGCTTACGAAGTCAATACCGGCAAGGTTATTATAGAGACCATCGAACAGCTTGGAATTGATCCCCTGGCTGTTCCCGGCATTGTGGTCCGGAACCACGGTCCCTTTGCCTGGGGCACCAGCCCGGCGAACGCGGTGTATCATGCCGTCGTCATGGAAGCTGTAGCAGACATGGCTCTCCGCACTCTTTTCCTGAATCCCGATGCAGCGCTTCCGCAGTATGTGCTGGATAAGCACTACATGCGCAAGCACGGTCCCAACGCATATTACGGGCAGGGAGACCACTAAAATCTAATGCAAAGCAGCGCCTGTGGAGGCAAAATGAGACAAGGGGACTGTCCCTCTGTCCCTTACCGGGACAGAGGGACAGTCCCCTTGTCTCCTATTGTCTCTCACGCAAACACGGATTCCATCTCTGCATAAAGCTCTGCCAGGCGGCTTCTGGAGAGATCCGTTTCATTCAGGATGGTATACCTCTCCGGCCGGGTGGCGGCTGCCGTCTGCCAGGCTTCCACGAACAGATCTTCCGTGATCTTCCAGGCCGACGGTTTTACCGGAATGTCATAGTCCTTAATCACACGCGTGATCTTGCCGATGTTCCGGTTCTGGAAGACGCAGGCGCCATAGCTGCCCATGGCCACCGCGATGCCGTGGGGAACGTTGACCTGTTCGCTGTAATTCTCTTCCAGGCTGTGGTTAAACAGGTGCTCCGATCCGCTGCTGGGGCGGGAGGAACCGGCAATTTCCATGGCAAGGCCCCCCATTACCAGAGCCTGGGTCAGGCGTTTCAGGAAGTCCACGCTCTTCAGATCCCGATGGTCATTATAGCAGATGGAGTTGAACGCCATTTTGGAGATCATATAAGCGAAATCATTCACATGATCGTTTCCTGCGCTGTGCGCCAGTTTCCAGTCATTCAGCGCCGTATACTTGCTGATTGTATCGCCAATACCGGAAAGCAGCTGCCTCACGGGAGCGCCGATAATGGCATCCGTATCCACCAGGATCGCATGGGGGATGGTGCATCCGAAGGTCTTGCGGGCCTTGCCTTCCGTGCCCAGTACAGCAACCGGGGAGGCCAGACTGTCGTTGCTGAGAGTTGTAGGCAGGCAGATATATTTTTTCTTGGCGACAAAGGAAGCAAACTTGGCCAGGTCCAGTACTGTTCCGCCGCCGAAGCCGATCACCAGGGAAAACTCATTCATCGTGATGTACTTGGCCAGAGCCACGGCATTGTCATAGCTCTGATGCTCCAGCAGATAGGTTTCCAGATTCGGAAACTCCTCCTGCATGGAACCGATAATGGCCGGGAACAGATCCACAAGGTTCTTCTCGGTCACCAGGATAGTTTTGCGTTTGCCCAGGCCGGGCAGGCAGTCTTCCATGACCTCCGGAACTCTGGAAAAAACGCCCTGCTCTACGATCAGATGATACGGAAGGCGAAAACTGTTCATATGACACTCTCCTTATAAAACGTACGGAACACAGGACCCGTCCTTTGGCTCCCGGCAAAAACCTTATGAGACGAAGGATCCGTCCCTTTGTTCCGCAGACTGTATTCTCCTCTGAAAAACTGCATGAACTCATCATCCTCCGAAAGGCGGCATGAACCCATTCTTCTCCAGGCGATGGAATGAACCCGTATTGACTGATCGATTCTACCATGAACAGGCACCGTACGCAAGCCGGTGTACCGGGAACCGGAAAAAGGCGGGCACAAGGCCCGCCTTTCAAATTATCTTTTCTGAAGCAGAATCGTGATTATTCCCCGAAAAGAACCACCGCATCGTCCTCTGCAAAGGCAGAAGCGCTGTAATAGGTTACGTCGTTCTCGTCCTGGCTGTAGTGAGACAGGAACTCCCAGATCTCTTCTACATCACTGCAGACCACGCTGTGGCCGCGGCCGTGGCATTCGGTGAATACGAACACAGGAATATCGTCATCCGTTTCCCAGATGTAGTTCACGTAACGGCCGCCGTAGGTGAAGGTGGTCTTCGTAGGCTGGTTCAGCTCTGTGTAATGACGTACTGTGTTCCAGGTCTGGAAATCATTGCCGGTGGTGAAATCCCAGCTCATAACATCCCATTCGCCGGCAACCAGCTTGTACGGGATCTTTACGGTACTGTCGGTTTCATCTACCATGCCGGGGTTGATGCCTGCGGAGGTGGAACCGATGGCCGCAAACACCTCGGGGATATTCATGGATACAAAGTGGCTCATGATGGAACCCTGGGACTGGCCGGTGAAGTAGCAGCGGCCGGGATCGGCGTTGTATTCGGCAACAACCTGAGCAACTGCTTCTTTGATATACTCCAGATCAGTCTCGGAATGGGAATCCCAGCTCACGCCGCCCAGCTTGGTGCCGTCGCCGGGGTTGATGGCGCCGGTCAGTTCTACAACGATAAATCCGTGCATCTGAGCCTGCTTCCACCACATGGAGGTATCAAACATAAATGTATCGGTAGAACCGGCGCCCGGTGCTACAAACACGGCGGGAACAGGATTGGTGGTATCCAGATCAGCAGGGACATACACCATGTACTCACGGGTTACGCCGTCCTGATCAAAGGTCTTGAATTCCACGCCCAGCTCTGCATAATCCGCTCTCTCGCCGGTCACCCAGCCTGTAGCTACAGAACCATAGGAGAAGACCTTCTTCAGGAAGTTGCTGTAGATGTTTTCTGCGATGGAAGGATCCTTCACATCTACGGGGCCTTCTACAGTCGCAACCTGCAGGGTGTTGGTGTAATAGGTGTACTGGGTATCATCAGCGCCGCGGTATACGGTCTCGCCGAAAGTCCCTTCCTCAGCTTCCGCCTCGGTGGCATAGTTGGCAGCCTTCCAGTAAGCCAGCGCATTCTCCTGAGTCGCCAGGTCATCCGCATAGATCAGAACAGGGGTAGGAACTTCTGCCTTGGTCACTTTGGTGCGGGTATCTGCATTCTCAGCGCCGATCGCAGCCATTGCCTCGGGATCCACATCATCCGCATTCACAAAAGCAGCGGCAGCAATGGGCAGGGGGTTCGAAGCCACATACTGCTCCAGCAGAGTGCCTTCATGACCATAACCCACCACATAAGCGTTGGTGTTCAGCTTGAAATACTTGGCACCCGACAGGAAAGAATACGCAGCCTTGATATATTCCGCCTCTTCTTCATCTGACGCATAGGCGCCGTCAACGCCTTCCAGCAGAACAATACCGAACTGCTCCTTGTCCGCTGCAGCCTTCCAGCCACTCTCCTCCAGGAAGGTATCCGGATTTTCTCCCTCAGGAGTGTTGATAAGTACATAGTACAGAGCCCAGTGGCTGTCTTCAGGAATATAGAACTTCACAGCACGTTCCACAGCCGCTTCATCCTCGCCAACCTGGATCGCTGCTGTGTAGAAACCGGTGATCGAGTTCTTCTGGCCCACATACTCCAGAGTCGGGAACACATCCTCGGTGATCAGGGGAGCCGCATCAGAACCGGTCACTTCCGCCCGGGCCGGCGCAGCAGCTGCAAATACCATAGCGCCTGCCATCAGCAGTGCAAGGAATCTACTCGCTTTTTTCATAACAGTCTCCTTTCTTCGTCCCAGAGGGACAACGCCACATTTGATAAAACAATTTTAGCCGAGTGCTTTCCGGTTGTCCATGATCACATTTTTCAATCGTGGATAATTTATTAACCACCTTAGATTATGTTCATTCCACTCACCACAAAGAAAAAGGACAGAACCGAAGTCTGCCCTTTTCTGATAACTCTTTTTAATTCTTCTGCAGCTTTACGATTCCCGCAGTTTTATTTCACAGTCACACTGGTGATGTGAGGGTTCGCACCTTCATACCAGTACAGGAAACCTTCCATGTCAACCGTATCGCCGACCTTCAGTTCCTTGACAGCCTTGTACACATCGGTATCCGCACCGCACAGATAGGACTCTACGGTGAAGGTATAGGTGGTGCCGTCCTTGGAAACGTTGAAGTACAGGTCATCGCCTTCAGCACCGGAACCATCCCATTTGTACAGATAAGCAGCTTCAGGCTGATCAGCCGCAGCCGCTTCCACAGTCATACCGGTGAAGGAAACAAACTGGTTCTGATGGTCAATCAGTTCGTCCTTGCCCAGCAGATCGGTTACGTCCACCGCTTCCGCTACGAAAGGATCCGCCTCTTCCAGTTCGAAGGTAGCATCCACGATTTCCACTTCGCCGGACCATTCAGACTTGTAACCGGTTACCATGATCTTCTGGCCGGGAACCAGTTTCTCATAATCTTCTTCAGAGCAGGCCATCTCGTAGATAAAGAAAGCACCGTCTTCGTTCTGAGTATAAATGGTTGCCTTGTTGTCCCACCAGGACTGCTTCGCCTGTACATAGGTCTCGACCTTCACAGGGGTATCCAGCTCGGCAGCAGCATATTCAGCATAGCTCATCAGAACAGCTTCCACAGCCTCTTCCGTTTCTTCAGCAGCTTCGGTCTCTTCTACTTCTGCGGTTTCACCAACAGCTTCTACTGTTTCTGCTTCTTCAGTTTCCCCGGCAGCTTCGGT
>CACZQT010000376.1 GCA_902783295.1 uncultured Lachnospiraceae bacterium | reverse complement strand
TGGGCTTCCAGCAGCTTGTCTTCGTGTTTGAAGTATTTCACCCGTTCCGCCAGTTCCTCTTCGATCTCATCACAGACTTTGTTGATGGTTTCCTGAGGCACCACATAGTGGGAGGCCGGGGCGATGGCCACATAGTTCAGGTCCGCCAGCACCTGGCCTGTCAGAAGGTCCGTGGTGCAGATGCGCTCGATTTCATCCCCGAAGAATTCAATCCGGACGGCAGTTTCGCTTCTTTCCGCGGGCACCACTTCCAGCGTGTCGCCGCGGACCCGGAAGGTACCCCGGTGGAAGTCCATTTCATTCCTCTCGTACTGGATGTCGATCAGCTCCCTTATTACCTCATCCCTGTCTTTTTCCATACCCGGACGCAGGGAAATGATCATTTTTTCATAGTCCTTCGGGCTTCCCAGGCCGTAAATGCAGGAAACCGAACTGACCACGATGACATCCTTCCTTTCCATTAAAGAAGAGGTGGCGGAAAGCCTGAGCTTGTCGATTTCGTCATTAATGGAAGAGTCCTTGGCAATATAGGTATCCGAAGAAGGCACGTAGGCTTCCGGCTGGTAATAATCATAATAGGAAACGAAATACTCCACCGCGTTTTTCGGGAAGAATTCTTTGAATTCGCTGTACAGCTGCGCCGCCAGGGTTTTATTGTGCGCAATAATCAGTGTAGGCACATTTAAGGCAGCGATTATATTGGCCATGGTGAAGGTTTTGCCGGAACCGGTAACACCCAGGAGGGTTTCAAACTGGTTGCCGGACTGAAAGCCTGCCACGAGCTCTTTTATGGCCTCCGGCTGGTCGCCGGTGGGCTTATAAGGCGATACAAGTTCGAAATGATCCATAGCAGTCTCCTTTCAGTAAGACTCTAACATGAAGGCAGAAAAACGGCAATATTTTTCTTGACAAGGATTGGCCGTATTAGTATAATAATCGGGCGTGCATGCGAATGCACTGTTTTTTAGTGCGCGCAAAACAAATCAAAAAAAGCAGCCTGCACAACGAGAAAAATAAGGAGGAATCAGGAATGCCGACTTTTAACCAGTTAGTACGTAAAGGCCGTGAGACATCCGTCAAAAAGTCAACCGCGCCGGCTTTGCAGAGAAGCTTCAACTCTCTCAAGAAGAAATCCATGGATATTTCTTCCCCGCAGAAGAGAGGCGTATGTACTGCCGTTAAGACCGCTACACCGAAGAAGCCGAACTCAGCGCTCCGTAAGATCGCCAGGGTACGTCTTTCCAACGGTATTGAGGTTACAAGCTATATCCCCGGTGAAGGCCACAACCTTCAGGAGCACAGCGTTGTCCTCATCCGTGGCGGCAGAGTAAAAGACCTTCCCGGTACCCGTTACCACATCATCCGTGGTACGCTGGATACCGCAGGCGTAGCAAACCGCAGACAGGCCCGTACCAAATACGGCGCCAAGAGACCGAAAAAGAAATAATAAAAACTGATTGGAAATAAGTATCACGGTTATGGTTGCCCGTTTCGGCGGTGGTTCCGACCTGAAAAAAGGCTGCTTTTAGGTATAAACGGAAAAACCGGCGCAAAACACATGCCAGGCTTCATTTCAGGATGAAGCCGCCATACGAGATGTGAGTACCGAAGATCTGATCATCATTTGATTAAGGAGGGAAGTAACGTGCCACGTAAAGGACATGCTCAGAAAAGAGAAGTTCTGGCAGATCCCATGTACAACAATGTGGTAGTAACCAAGCTTATCAACAACATCATGCTTGATGGCAAAAAGGGTATTGCCCAGAAGATTGTATACGGCGCATTTGCCAAAATGGAACAGAAGACCGGCAAGCCGGCTCTGGAAGTTTTTGAAGAAGCCATGAACAACGTTATGCCTGTTCTTGAAGTCAAGGCCAGACGTATCGGCGGTGCCACCTATCAGGTGCCGATCGCAGTCCGTGCGGACAGACGTCAGGCTCTCGCCCTTCGCTGGATTACCATGTTCTCCCGCAAAAGAGGCGAGAAGACCATGAAGGACAGGCTTGCGAATGAGATTCTGGACGCGCTGAACAATACCGGCGCTTCCGTTAAGAGAAAAGAAGATATGCACAAGATGGCAGATGCCAACAGAGCTTTCTCCTACTACAGATTCTGATCACAGTCTGGCTGTTTCAGATTTGCTGCTTGAAGTTATTTTACACATTAGGAGGAAGGAAAATCTGTGTCAACTAGAGAAT
>CACZQT010000375.1 GCA_902783295.1 uncultured Lachnospiraceae bacterium | reverse complement strand
GTGTATTATTCAGTCAGGATTTTCAAGTGTTTTGGATCCAAAAGCAGGTTGTGGAACTCACTTTTAGCAGACTATAAGTGAGTGGCTGCTGAAGAAGAGATCTTGCATCCGGGTGATTTGAAGTGATTGAAATTATCGGAAATCGTGTTATATTGGAGAAAACATGAGTTAGGAAATACGCATCGCGAGGAGGTATTTGAACATGAAGCACACAAAAACTCTGCTGTTGACGCTGGCTGTGATTCTTGGTGCTGCCTGTCAGGCAGGCGCCGCGGAAACAGAGCCCGAACCGATTACCGGTTCCATCGAGGATGGCCGGTATGTCATCCAGGTCCCTGTAGAAGAGGGCGATCTGGGCTGGGCGGCTGATGCAGGCGAGCAGGATGATACTGTCGTACAGCTGGAATCCGAGGAAATCGGAGATGGATACTATACCGCCATCTTCAGGCCCGTAAACGATGGAATCAAGACAGTGGTGCTGCGCCATTATGATATTGTCTGCGACCAGATTCATACGTTTGATCTGAAGGTGGAGAATGGGGCTGTTACGGAATCCGTCGGCGGTTCTTTTACAGCTTCTCCGGATGATGAGTCACTGGCCCCGTATATTCTCGGAGGCTGGGTGGAAACCGAAGAGAAGATGGATTTCATGGATATTTCGAAGAACGAGGAAAAAGGCTGGGATGTGGAGATCACTTCCGTGGATCCTTCCGGCATGTACCTGTTCCGTGGAACTATGTACTATGACTGTGATTTTGATGAATTCCTCTGCCCTTACGGAGAACTCTATGAGATGCCTGAGACCACGGGCGAAGAAGAACCGGAACTGGGCGAGCCGGTGGAGGAAGGATTTTCAGGCGCTTTCCGTTTTGCGGGAACAGATGAGGCCAATCTGAAGCTGGAATGGCTGAACTGGGCCGAGGAACAGGATCCTGAACCGGTCGTATTTGAACGGGCCATTCCGTTCGTAATGGTCATGCCTCAGCCTTATAATATTGATCTGGATGCGCTGGAGGACGGGATTTATCCCGTGGCGTTCGAACCGGAAAACCTGGTGGAGACCGAGTCCGGACTGCTGCTGGAGCCGGTGGAGATTTTCACGAAGGATACCTATGATATCGTGGATATTGCCATGCTGGGAGAAGGCGCTGTTATTTATGTGGACGGGGAATACATTACGGTAGAAACTATCGAAGAGGAAAACGGTTTCAAAGTTATCAACGGCGGGTACGAGAACGGCGGCTGCATGCTTCGCGCGATGGACGAGGACAACTGCTTTGTGGCTGTTTTTGAAGACGATTATCCTTCTTTCACCAGTTACGGGTTTGCCTCTCTGGAGCTGGACGAGAACGCTGTGCTTACAGATTCCTCCGAACTGGATGCTCCTGCTGTAACGGTGGAAGGCGCCCAGGCGATCAAGGAATGGATGAAGGAACAGGCGGAAGAGGAAAGCGGATTCTTTATTCAGCTGAATACAGAAATTCGTACGGAGAACGGTAAGATCGTGGAGATCAACCGTCACTATATTCCGTAAGAGCAATCTTTGGGAGAGGGAGACGTTTCAGTTTGTCTCTGCAAGCCGGGACAAACTGAAACGTCCCCCTCTCCTGCGCAGAAACATCCCGCCATATAAATCGGAAAGGATGGTCACAGAAAACGCATGGAGTTCAGCCAGCTTTTATTAAAAAAGATCGTAACCCTGGTGCTCATGATCCTGATGGGCTTGTTTTCCGTGAAGAGCGGGCGCCTGAAAAGTGAGGACAGCCGTGTGATCTCCCAGCTGTGCTTTGACTGGGTAATTCCTTTTTCTCTGGTCAATGCTTTTCTGATCGGGTATGATCCGGAGATTGCGAGGGAGTTCGGCTGGGCCTGCCTGTTGGCGGCAGCTGTAATTTTCCTGTTTGTGGTCATCTCCCTGGGGGTGGGAAAGGCGCTCCGGCTGAATCCTTCAGAAACAGGAACGCTTATGTTTTCCAATTCCGCCGGGATGACCCTGCCGCTGGCCCAGGCGCTGCTTGGCAGCACTGGTGTGCTGCTCTGTGCGCCGCATATGGGGCTTCAGAACCTGACTATTTTCTGCGTGCTCCCCATGATTATGAGTGACAAAGCAGATATCAACTGGAAAAAACTTCTGCTGAACCGGAACCTGCTGGCCATCATCGCCGGTGTATGTATCTTCCTGTTCCGCATACAATTGCCGGAAGTGCTTCGGGATACCATTTCCGGTGTGGGTGGGATGATTGCGCCGCTCAGCATGTTTATGATCGGGATGCTGATGGCGAAAATCAATTTCCGGCAGCTGCTGGCAGACAGGAAACTTTATCTGGTCTGTGCCTTCCGGCTGCTGCTGTATCCCCTGCTTATGATTGCACTGATCTCCCTGACAGGCCTGGCCAGGCAGCTGCCGTTCCTCCGGAATGCGCTGTTGGTCCTGACCATGTGCATTGCGTCTCCCGCAGCCACGCTGGTGACACAGATGGCTACTGCTCACCGCAGCATTGAGGAAGCGGCTCATGCCGGAAGCCTGAACGTGATCACCACACTGCTGTGTGTGGTGACGATTCCCGTGATGGTGCTGATATTCCAGTGGGTGTGCTGATAAGTCCTTGTTTTTAGGAGAGAAAAAATGTCCTCCTGCTTCGTCAGGAAAACAGCGCCTCTAAACCGAATTGGTTTAGAGGCGCTGCTGAGTTTTTTTAGAAGATATAGGGAAATATACTTTGAAGCAAAGAAATTATTTCTCTGTTGTTGTCAGATCTTCGGCAGTTTTGCAATGGAAGCTGCGATTTCTTCATCGGTCGGGATGTAGTCGCCCATTTCTCCGTCGTTGTATTTCTGATAGGCTACCAGGTCGAAATAGCCGGTGCCGGTCAGGCCGAAAACGATGGTCTTTTCTTCCCCGGTTTCCTTACACTTCAGCGCTTCGTCGATGGCAGCACGGATCGCATGAGAGCTTTCGGGGGCCGGCAGAATGCCTTCGACGCGGGCAAACTGTTCCGCAGCTTCAAATACGGAGGTCTGCTCTACGCTTCTGGCTTCCATGTACCCGTCGTGGTACAGCTGGGAGAGTGTGGTGCTCATGCCGTGGAAGCGGAGACCGCCGGCGTGGTTGGCGGACGGGATAAAGCTGCTGCCCAGGGTATACATCTTGGCCAGCGGGCAGAGCATGCCGGTATCGCAGAAATCATAGGCAAAGGTGCCGCGGGTGAAGCTGGGGCAGGATGCCGGTTCAATGGCAATAATCCGGTAATCCGCTTCGCCGCGAAGCTTCTCACCCATGAACGGGGCAATGAGGCCGCCGAGGTTGGAGCCGCCGCCCGCGCAGCCGATGATGATATCCGGCTTGATGCCGTACTTGTCCATGGCTGCCTTGGTTTCCAGACCGATCACAGACTGGTGCAGGAGCACCTGGTTCAGTACGCTGCCGAGTACATAACGGTAGCCGGGGTTCTTCGTAGCAACTTCTACGGCTTCGGAGATGGCACAGCCAAGGCTTCCTGTCGTACCGGGATGTTCTGCAAGGATCTTTCTGCCGACTTCCGTGGTTTCCGAAGGGGAAGGAACGACAGACGCGCCGTAGGTGCGCATGACTTCGCGGCGGAAGGGCTGCTGTTCGTAGGAGCACTTCACCATGTAAACGTGGCAGTCG
>CACZQT010000374.1 GCA_902783295.1 uncultured Lachnospiraceae bacterium | reverse complement strand
GACCATTTCCTGGTAAAACACGACCCGAAAGCGCTTTGCATGATGATCCGCTATGCGGCCAGACTCACATATTACCACTACAGAGTTTTCTCCGCGGGGTACTATTCCAGGTCGGAAAACAGTACAGTGAACAGCTGGATGGAGGAAGTGGAAAAGCACACGAATCTCTGGCTGGAAAATATGGAGCGCTTTCCGTCTGTGCAGGTGACGATTCCTTCTCCGATGGAGATCTATCAGCATCTTTCCGGGAAGGTGATCGGCCAGGATCATACGCTGAAAGCCGTGGCGATGGATGTCAGCCGTTTTCTCCGCAGCGGAGAGCGCCTGGTGCCGCTTCTGATCGGTCCTTCCGGCAGCGGGAAGACCTATACGATGGAAAGTCTGAGGGGAATTCCTTACATCGATAATCACTGTTCTTTTATGCGCTTTGATATGAGCGGGTATACGGCGGCAGGATACCAGGGCGGGGATATGAAAGACATTCAGAGAACCCTCAGATACGCCCTGAATGGGAAGGATAAAATATTCTGCTTCCTGGATGAGTTCGACAAGGCCTGCACGCCGAACACAAACAGTATGGGAGAGGATTTCAGCAAGCATGTGCAGTTTGAAATGCTTTCATGGCTGGAAGGAATTAAGAGCGAAGAGGTGGATTTTTCCAAAGTCTTTTTCTTCCTGGGAGGAGCGTTCAGTCAGCTGGAGGTGCAGCGGAAAGACCGTGAGGAAAAGCACATTGGATTCCTGCAGGAAGAACAGCCCGGAAGTTTGCCGGGAGCTGAAGAGGCTTCCATCCGGGAAGAGCTGATCGGGTTCGGTCTGATGCCGGAAATTCTGGGAAGGATTCACCGGATCCTGCTCCTGAACCGTCTGTCGCCTTCGGATCTTAAGGCCATCATGCTTCACAAGGACGGCGTGATTCAGAGGAAGAAGAAACTTTTCAAAGGGGACAATCTGGAGATTGAATTTGAAGAAGAAGCGCTGGATGTGATTGCGCAGAAAGTCTGGGAGGAGAATCTCGGAGCCAGAAGTGTTGAGAACATCGTCTCGGGGCTCATCGATACCCTGGACTTTGATATGCTGGCAAACGGTTACAAGCGGCTGATCTTCAGCGCCGATGCGGTCCGGGGGAAGCGTGAACCGCTTCTGAAGAGAAAGTAGACCTGACCGGAAAAGGAAAAAGGGGGTGACGGCTGTGAAAAGAAGCAATAAAGGCGTTCGCTACCATTGGGAGGATGTTCTGAAAGGGGCGGCCAGTCCGTATGACGGGAGAAACTCGGAGCGTGTGTTTCCCGGAAATCCGCTGACGGACGATATGGCTAAACGGGCAAAGGAAGCATTCCTGTTTGCTTACATGGCGCAGGAGCCCGTCGGCGGAAAAAAGCCTGCAGGCAGAAAGAAAAAAGCGGGGCAGTGCACTCTGGCGGAATCCGGCTGGTGGATTGAAATCCGCGAACAGGGGCTTGCCCATTACAATATTCCGCTGGTGTATATCACGGATGGCATGGATAAAAAGATGCTTTCGGAATGTACTCCGGAAGTTATGATCGGCATGGAGATCCGGTCCTACCTGGAAAGGGAATGGGAAATGAAGTATCTCCTGTCACTGCTGGAACTGTATGTCAGGACGCCGCTTCGGATGGAACGCCAGAAGAAGAGGGACGCCGAAGCTGCATGGCTGAATGTGATCAGCCGGCACAGAGGGCTCATCGTCTGAGAGAGGAGGGAGGAATCATGATTCTGGACAGAGATATGTATTACCACCAGTCTTCTCTGATGCAGGATCCGGTGTTCTGGAGTTTTGACGGAACGACCCTGACATTCGAACTTCTCAAGAATACGGGAAGAGGCGAACTGGAAAGCGACAGGCACCGGGAGTGGGATGCTTTTAAGGACAGGATCCGGCGGGTAACGATCCGGGACGGAATCACTGAAATCGGGGATGAGTTTTTCCGGGGATGTGCAGGCTTGAAAGAAGTACATCTGCCCAAAACGCTGAAAAAAATCGGTGCCCGGGCGTTCAAAGGATGTGAAGCACTGAAGCAGATCCGGCTGCCGTTTGCCTGTGAACTGGGACCCGGTGCCTTTCAGGACTGCAGAAATCTTGTGGACGTACAGCTTTCAAAGAACCTGAGATCTATCCCGGAAACTGCTTTTGACGGGTGCTGCAGCCTTCAGGCGGTTGTCATCCCCGAGTCAGTGAAGGGAATTCAGGAATTCGCCTTTCGCGGCTGCACGGCATTGACGGACCTGCAGCTTCCAGGGAAGGCAGACTTTATTCACCCTCGGGCATTTGACTCCCTGCCGGATAAATATAAGCTGGAAGGTATCCGCTCTTTGAAGAGCAGCGGAACCCTGTATTATGCCCGTGTGGATCCCTGTGAGGTGTTTTATCTTCCCGGGGAAATACGCCGTCTTGCCGAATTTTCACTGCAGAAGGCGCGTGCAGAGATCCTGCTGATTCACGATGAGGTAGAGTCTGTACGGCCGCGGGCATTTTCCGGGATTGCCGTCCGTGTTCTGTACCTTGGCAGCGGGATCCATGTGCTTCCGAAGGAAATGCTTTTTCATGTGAATCAGCTGCAGACTCTTTATATTGCCGGCAGGCTGGAACGGGTGGGAGAGAACAGCATCCCGGAAGGCATACGTATTATCACGGTATATGAAAACCGCGAAGCGCTTGAAAAGATCGATGAGAAGAACATGATCCTGTTCTTACAGAGCGTTTCTGAAATGAGACGTTATTTTTACCATCAGTTCGAAGACGAGCTGAAAACGGTTCTCCAGGCGCCTGCCTTTCCGCTGAATCCCTGCGACCTAGTGTAATACAAAGCGGCAGAGGGGGGGAGCAGAGTGAGCAGCAAACAGATTCTGGAAAGGGCTTTCTTTGACTGCCCTGAAATCGACATGAAAGACCGGGAGACGTATCCGGAGGCCTGTGAGGATGAATTTGAAGGTATGTACTGCAGATATATGAACAAGCCTTACCGTGTTCATATGTTTCCCTACATCCGGAGAACCGGGGCAGGAGAGCCTTATATTGAGATTTATGCATGGGACAAGATGCTGTATCCGGCGGCGTATACCAGGTTTCTGATCCGTGAAGGATACCGGATGCCGGAGAAAGAAGAGGAAGCCTTTCTGCAGTACACAGAACAGAGCCCTTATGTAGAAGATAAAAGAACAGAGCTTTTAAACGAACAGATCCCGAAAATATTTCCGCAGTGGAATTATCCGGGATACGGGACAGGTCGGGCTGACATCGGAATGCAGCACATGTACTATGCTTCTCACCGCTCCGGAAGCCGGGAGATCCTGTACAAGGCAGGCCTGCCGAACATCGCTTTTCAACTGGAAAGGCTGCCGGACTACAACGCTGTCGGTTCCACCCCGGAAAAGATCATCGGGCATGAGATACCTGTGAAGATGCTGAGAATGCTGGATCAGACAGATGCCATATGGATTCTGTCTGACGCGGACAGGGCAGAAAAGTATGCAGCCGTATACAGGATGTTTTCCGGCTTCATTGGAAACCAAGCCCCTTCGACGGGCCAGTGGAAATATCTGGAAGCTCTTGTTTCAGGAGAGGGGGTCTTTGCCCACAAAACTTTCCGGAGGGCACTGTACCGGTACCTGGAAGGGGGCTGCAGCGCCTTCCGGCTGGAAATGTATGAAGAGTATTTCCGTTACACAGAGCTGTTTCCGGAATACAAAAAGATGAAACT
>CACZQT010000373.1 GCA_902783295.1 uncultured Lachnospiraceae bacterium | reverse complement strand
TTGGCCATGTTTTTGAACTGGCGAAGTGTGACAGCGCCGGAAATGGACTCACGCAGTTCTTCCGCTTTGGCTTCCGCACCGAGCATGCCTTCCTCCCGCGGGGTATTGATGATTTCCGCACCCAGTGCGCGCATGAGCGTCTGCTTTTCCACGGAGAACTTTGTAGGAACCACAAAAATCACGCGGTATCCCCGGTTCAGCGCGGCAAAGGCGATTCCGAGGCCAGTGTTTCCCGCCGTACCTTCGACGATCGTTCCGCCGGGCTTCAGCAGGCCCTTTCTTTCCGCGTCCTCAATCATGGAACGACCGATTCTGTCTTTTACGCTTCCGCCCGGATTATAAAGCTCCAGTTTCGCGAACAGATTGACTCCTTCAGGCAGATCCAGATGGGTAAGCCTGACGATCGGCGTATTGCCGATCAGATCCTGGGTTGACTCAAAGTAGCTCATGCTTATTCCTCACTTTCCGCAATTGCCTGCTCAAGATCTGCAAGCAGGTCCTCAATATCCTCAATACCGACAGACAGGCGGATCAGCCCGTCCGTGATGCCTACTTTCTCCCGAACTTCCTTCGGAATGGAAGCATGGGTCATGCTGGCCGGATGGCAGACCAGGCTCTCCACGCCGCCGAGGCTTTCAGCCAGGGCAATGAGTTTCAGGGATTTGAAGAACTTCCGGATGTTATAATGCTCATCGAGCTCAAAGGAGATCATTGCACCGCCGTTTTTTGCCTGGCGTTTGTTGATTTCATAACCCTGTGCATCAGGGAGTCCGGGATAATAGACTTTCTTCACCGCTTTATGGTTTTTCAGGAAAGCGGCGGCTTTTTCGGCATTCTCCACATGGCGGTCCAGCCGGACGCCAAGCGTCTTGATGCCACGGATAAGCAGGAAGGAATCAAAGGGCCCCAGTACGCCGCCGGTGGCGTTCTGAATGAAAGCCAGCCGTTCTGCCAGGATGGTGTCGTTTACCACAACCAGGCCGGCAACGAGATCGCTGTGACCGCCAAGGTATTTAGTTGCGCTGTGGACGACGATATCGACACCGAGTTCAATGGGGCGCTGAAGATAAGGTGTCATGAAGGTGTTGTCCACAATGGAGAGAATTCCACGGTTTTTGGCGATTTTCGCCACCGCTGCCAGATCAGTGACTGTCAGCAGCGGATTTGCGGGGCTTTCCACAAGGATTGCCTTTACATCCGGTGTTATGCTTTTTTCCAGCAGCGCCAGATCAGAGGTATCCACGATTTCGTAGCCGAGGCTGAAGTTTTTAAAGACTTTGTCCAGGACGCGGAATGTGCCGCCGTAAACATTGGATGAAATGATGACTTTATCACCTGTTTTGAACAACGTCAGTACGGCGGTGATTGCCGCCATGCCGGAACCGAAGGCAAAGCCTGCCGTGCCGCCTTCCAGTTCCGCAATCAGTGCTTCCAGCGCCGCCCGGGTGGGATTGCCGGTGCGGGAGTATTCCCAGCCGGTGTTTTCACCCAGTCCGTGCTGCTCATAGGTGGAAGTCTGATAAATCGGGGTATTGACTGCCCCGGTAATCCTGTCTCCGTAAATACCGCCATGGATCAGCGCGGTGCCTGTCTTTTTGTAAGCTGCCATAATCTTATCCTCCCAACTGTGACTGATTCAGTACGCAAGATTTTCTGTATTCCAGTTTTTCAGTACATCGAGCATGTCCGCCGCTGTCTTCCGGGCACCGGCAAGATCGTGCTCCAGGTAATTGCCGCATTCCCGGCGCTGTGAGCCGGGAATTTCTCCTTCAAATCCTGAGATGAAATCAAAGGACTGCCTGACGAGACTGATTGCTTCGTTCCCGCTGACCGCGTCACGAAGCAGCAGATAGAAACCGGTGCGACACCCCATGGGACCGACATAGACCACACTGTCCCGGTAAATACTGTTCCGGGCATAAGTGGCGAACAGATGCTCAAAAGTATGCAGCTCGGCATAGCCGAGATAATCGCCGCCATTGGGCTTTTTCATCCGGATGTCGTAGGTAATCACGTCACCGTCCACACGGGAAATGTACATCCCCTTCTCCAGCCGGTCATGGTCAACTGTGAAGCTGGCAATCTTCTCCATTTCTTTTTCTCCTCTATGGTATTGCTGTAACCGCGGGATCAGA
>CACZQT010000372.1 GCA_902783295.1 uncultured Lachnospiraceae bacterium | reverse complement strand
TAGAACCCGGCAGCCCCTCCGACACCGTCCTGCGGTGAGACAATATCGTGGACGCACCGCTTATCCGATAAACTCGAGGACACGCCACTTATCCGGTGAGATTGTGGACGCACCTTTCCTCTGAAAAGCCGGACAGCCGGCTTCGGTTTGCTATTCCTGCAGTACAGTACGTTTTCTTACAGAAGAGATTCAGAGCTTATTCCGTCTGCGAAGCAGGAAGGCAAGTGCAGCACCGGCGGCAAGGAGCAGCAAGGTATAAGGCCAGAGCACTGTTTCGTCTCCGGTTTTGGGATTGCTGTGCGGTGCAGGCCGCTTCGATCCGCTTTCCTCAGCGGGTGATCCGGGCTTTTCCGGGGTTTGTGTGGACGGTCCCGGCGCGGTTGTTTCCGGCTGCGGCACCGTTGTCTCAGGTGTGGATGTCTCCGGCGCGGTTGTCTCGTGTGCGGAGGTTTCCGGCTCTGTGGTTTCAGGTTCTGATGCGGTCGTCTCCGGCTCTGTAGTTTCGGGCGGGAGTGTTTCGAGTTCCGGTGCCGTTGTCTCCGGCGCGGAGGTTTCCGGCTCCGCTGTAGTTGTCTCCGGCGCGGAGGTTTCCGGCACTGCTGTGGTTGTCTCAGGCGCAGATGTTTCAGGCTCCGGTACCGTTGTCTCAGGTGCAGATGTTTCGGGCTCCGGTGCCGTTGTCTCCGGCGCGGAGGTTTCAGGTTCTGACGGCTTTTCCAGGTACACGGTCTGAGCTTCATCGTGAATGTCCGCGTGAGAAGCCAGCAGCACATTGCCCCGGTACAGTTCCTCAAATACAACAGCTTTTTTTCCGCCCAGATGGCTTCCGTTGAAGTTGAAAACAACCTTCACCCGGCCATCCCGGTCCCTGGCGGTAAAGGACACCGCAGCCGTTATGATTTTCCCATCTGCATCCTTCAGTTCCCTGCCGGTTTCCTGATCCATCAGTACACCCTGCACTGTATATTTTTTCCCGACTGTCAGATTGCGGAATATCACATTATCCGTAATCGTGACTTCTTCATCTGCACAGGCGATGTTCTCTTCCGTTTCCGGATTCACTGCCGCAGTACGGATTTCCGGGAAGTAAATGGCCTGCCCTTCATCATCCCATTCCTTATGTACTGCCACCGGTTTTACAGCCGTTTCATCGCCGTCTTCTCCTTCAGACGGAACTTCCGCTCCCGGGAAGAGTTCTTCAAACACCACCGTACGTAAGCCCTCCATGCCTTCCGCGTTAAAGAAAAGCTCCACCTCCGTACTTCCGTAGGTAGTATAGCAGGTAAATGTTTTGACAGCCTCTACGGGATTCCCCTCCGGATCCTTTACCGCCTCTTTCGAATCCCGGTCCATCAGAGCAGCTTTCAGAGTATAGATCTTTCCTTCCTCCAGCCTGGACCAGGAAACGGTATCCACAATATACGCGGCGTCTTCAGCCATGATCTCATGGGTACCGTCCGCTCCTCCCGCTTTTGTCCCGATTCCGGGTTCTCTCACGTTTTCAATATTGTTCAGATCTATCACGGCACCGCCCTGGTAAAGACAGTCTTCGAACACTTCGAATTCATCGCTCCAAAGCTGCATTCCTTCATTTCCTTCGCAGGGAAGCTCCTCAATGATGTAAGTATCATACGGCAGCGCTCCCAGGGAATCATCCGGCGGCAGGGGACTGCCGTTTTCATCCAGACCGAACCACAGGCCGGCGGAAACATCGCCGTTCGTCTGGTCCCCTCCGTTCGTGTTCACGGAGTGTTTAACCTTCCGGGAACTGTACTGACCGTTGGCGTCCGTCATGATGATATGCCATTCTCCGGTTGTCCGGGATGTAAGGCGGAACGGGATGAATGCCATTTTCTGCTGACTGGCGGAATTGATTTTACGCAGGGTGAGATCTCCGCGGATAACCTGGTCTGCAATACTGCCATCCGCTCCGGTAAAGTCCACCATTTCACCGTCCCGGCGGATCTCAAAAGAGCGGCTGTATATACTGTCCGGATATTCATCCGGTCCGAGGTAGCCTTCCGGCTGTCCGCCTTTCTCTTCCACAATTTCATAGGAACCATATGGAAGATCCCTGTCATTCGTCCGGGCAATACCTTCTTCATCAGTGATGATCCGGAATACTTCCTCACCCGGCTGCACCAGTTTTTCCGGCTCTCCGTCTCCGTCCGCATCTGCCAGTACAGCATCTCTGCTGCGGTTGTAAATGGTAAATGCGGCACCGGCCAGGCTGGCACTGCCCTGGGCGTGGGACTGCCCGCTCTGTCTGTCAGTCTTCCGGATCTGCACGCCTCCCCGGATTACCTGTTCGGAAACAGCGGATTCTCCGGAAATGTCTATAATCTGTCCGTCTGTGTCGAAATGGAAGGGCAGGGTTCTGTCATAGCCGGAGTTCAGATATCCTTCCGGAGCTTTCGTTTCTGCGATCCGGTACGTGCCGTAGGGAAGGACCGTTCCGGTTTCCGCTTTACCGTCTTCACCGGTCAGGATTTTCATGATTTCTTCGTCAGGCCCGTATTCTGTGCCGTCCACCAGCACGGATTGTCTGCCGGCATTGTAAACCGTGAATTCCGCACCGGCCAGGGTGGCATCTCCCTGAGGTATGTTCGCTTTTTTCTCCCGGTCTTCTTTTCCCAGAATAAAACCACCGTGGATAACCGGTTCCTCGATCGTTTCTGTTATAGTCGCCCCGTTTTCACGTATCTCCACGGTTTTCGTGCCCGTAAAGAGCAGATATCCGGCTTCTGATGCCCTGGTTTCCGTAATCTGATAGGTACCGTAAGGCAGGATATTTTTACCGGTGGAAGCAATTCCTTCCTCATTCGTCGTCAGAACCATGACAGCCTCGCCTGCCGGAATCAAATCACCGTTCACTCTGACCGGATTCCTTCCGGCGTTCCGGATGGTGAATTCCGCCCCTTTCAGGGATGCGTCCCCCTGCGGGCTTCGCCTGCCTGTTCCGGCGTCGGTTTTATACAGATCGATGCCTCCTCGTACCACCGGGTCGGTAAAGGAAAACTCATATACCTTTCCGTCTTCATGCATAATCTGTCTGGCGGAGTTGGGAACATAGAGATACCCGTGCCTGTTGGCATATTCACTGGAACCTCCTCTGTCGGAAATAACTTCATCAAACAGGTCTCCGGCCTCGATACCGGCGTCTGCCCGCAGTTCTGTCATTTCATATTCACCATAAGGGAGCGGTCCCAGGGAAACCGCCTGGTCCCCGTTCTCATCCGTTGTCAGAATGGCTATGACAGAACCCGGCGCATATAATGTACCGGAAACTTCAGCTGCCGCTGTGGAGCGGTTGATAACAGCAAACCGGATCCCTTCAAAATCCGCATCCCCCTGCATTGTAGTGTTGTCCGCATCCGTCTTCTTCAAAGCCGTATCCACCGGGGACGTATCATTCCGGAATACCGCTGCTGCCTTTTTCTTGTCCGCACGGATCTCCACACTGGTCCTGTTGGCAGCAAAACGTGTTCCGAAGGCATTCGCCAGAGCGGAGCTGCCCAGATTCGCGGATGTATCATATACCTCGCCCGCCCGGACGGTGGCATCCATCCGCAGTTCGATGATTTCATAGGTACCATAGGGAAGGGCATCATCTGCCGTTTCTGCATGTCCCTCTTCATCCAGGACCAGAACTTCTGTAATCCGGCCAGGTGCATACTCTGTATTCCCGACCTGTACAGCTGCTGCTGAACGGTTTACAATGGCAAAACGGATCCCGGTAAGCTTCGCGTCCCCGTTAAAGGCTGTTCCCGTTTCCGTAAAGGTCTTGCGGATCTCCAGGCCGCCTCTGATCTCCGGATCTTCCACCCGGATATCAACCATTTTTCCGTCGTCTTCTTCTGTCAGTGTAAACGGAATGTCCTCTGTCCGGCCGTAGCCTTCCGGTGCAGCCGTTTCATGCAGAAGATAATCCCCTTCCGTCAGAGCATCCTCCGCTGTCTGCGCGGTTCCATCCTCCGTCAGATTCAGGTTCTGAACAATAACGTCACCGGCTTCATACCGGATTCCGCGGATATTCACCGGACTCCGGGCCTGTATCTCGAAAGAAGCCCCGGCAAAACGGCTGTCTCCGGAAGGAGACGGCTTACCGGTATCCTTGTCAATCTTCCGGATCCTGACACCGATCAGGACTTCCTCATCCTCGCAGACCGCCTTCACGGTTCTTCCGGCATTGATACTGATGGTCGTTGCCGCCGGATTCACTTTGTATCCATTCGGCGCTTCGATTTCAATCAGTGTATAAGTATACTGGGGAGAAGGTTTCGGAATGTGCCGAACCTCTGCGAATCCATCTTCCCGGACTGTAATCGTTCCCTCAGGGCCGATATCTCCGGCAATTCCATTTTCTTCTGTCGGGACCACGGTCTGACCGTCAGCATCCAGCAGCCGGAACCTGGCTCCTGCCAGTCTTTCTCTTGTTCCCGCTGAAATCTTCTCGATCTGCAGGTTTCCGAATTTCGGGTAATCCCAGGCATACAGGACAATTCCCGATGTTTCTGTCTCCGTACCGGAAGCTCTGAGTACAAGATATTTCGTCCCGTTATTCCGGGTCTTTTCCACAATTTCCAGGTCAGCCCGGCTGCCCTGGATTTCCATCCCGTCAGCACTTTCCAGTCTGAAATACATATTGTCCAGGCTGTAATCGCCGCCTTCTTTTTCAATTTCTTCTACAGACAGGGTTCCGATCGGAATAACACCCTCTCCATCCAGGATATACAGCGGATCCGACCCCGGAACCAGATGCGCTTCATCCAGGGCGGCGGTGAAATGGTCCGCCTCGTTCTTCCGGGTCTCGACAGTCCATGTGCGGCCGGCAGAACCGCCCCCGGAATATGATACGACAAAACGGATCCGGCTCATGTCAAAAGATGCGTCCGGTCTCCCGTCGTCGGAAGAAGCATCCCGTTTTTCTATCTCCAGAGGGAGGAACAGCGGGATATCTGAAACCTCCAGTACGTTTTCGTCTTCAGACAGTTTCAGGGAATATTCCCTCGTATCCAGCTGATAGCCGCGCCCCGCTTTCGTTTCCACGAGGTACACCGTCTCTCCTCTGCAGGAAGCATCCAGTTCCAGCCTGCTGCCGGAACCATCTTCCTGTACCACAACGCTGCCCAGAAGCCCGGTTCTGTTCTTTCCCTCATATACCTGGTACTCGGTACCTGCCAGGGAATAATTCGGATTGCCGGCTGTAAGCGTCTCATACCCCCCGGCAGCAGATTTGAGAACACTGACAAATACGGGCTCATCCGCCCATTCCACCGTAAGGGACAGGGAATCCGGTTCGTAGGAATACGCCAGCGCACAGCAGTCCTGCACGGTACCGCCGTAATCACTCGAAAAAGACAGCAGATAAAAGTCGCAGTTATAGGCGTATTTTCCGGCAGCTGTGGTTTCCCAGGCTGCCCCTGTATAGGTAACCGCTGCCGTAAAGTAAAAAGTGTCCCCATCATACAAAGTTGTCTTTTTTCCGGTACTGCTGACGGTTTCCCCGTCACTTCCGGTGACATGTATCGTTACTTTATCAGGGACCGACAGTGTAATGGAATTATGGCCGCCGGCTGAAAACTTCACCGTCCCCGTCTTTTGTATTTTTCTTCCGTCCTCCGTTACAACAGAAGCTTTCAGGCTGGCACTCTTCTTTTTATTCCCGAAGTAAATCTGTGTCGAAGGGACCGAGGGCATGCTGTCTGCATAGTCGTACAGAGTCATAGCCAGATCGGCTCCTGTTGTCACCCCGGTTCCGATGTCAATATCCTCATCCCACCGGCCGGAGCCCGCCGCATAGGAAGCCGCGGTATGAGCAACCACCCATTTCAGATCATCGCTTGCATTCCGGAATGCGCGAGGAACTGCCGCTGAGTTCCAGAAGGAATCCTCCCCTGCCAGGTCCCTGTCCCCGCCGTAAAAAAGAATTTTTGCGAGAATGCCGGAGGCGGACAGTTTCTTCACGGATGTAACCGGCAG
>CACZQT010000371.1 GCA_902783295.1 uncultured Lachnospiraceae bacterium | reverse complement strand
GGCCAAAGAGGCCAGCGAGAAAAATGCTTCGGGTGCGGCTCAGGACGCTGCGACCCAGGCAGACCCGACTCAGGCAGATTCGGCTGAGGCAGATCCGACTCGGGAAAATGCGAACACTTCCAGCGATGGACCCGGACAGGATGATGGAGCAAATGTCGTTCAGAATACAACAGCTGCACCGACAACCGCCTCTCCAACCAAATCCGGCAAGAGCGGTTCTTCAGGAAAGACGAAGACGAAATCCGACAAGCCTTCTCCCAAGCCGAAATACTGTTATGTAAGTGTCGATGACTTTTGTTCTGATGCTCAGATCAAGATTTCATCCGGTGATACAGCATACAGCGTGCTGAAGAAGACCGGCGCCGTCGTTAGCGCCAGAAAGACCCAGTACGGCGTCTATGTGGAAGGAATCAATGGTCTCTTCGAATTCGACAGGGGCGATACCAGCGGTTGGATGTATTCCGTAAACGGGATCAACCCCAGCAAGAGCTGCGATAAATACAAGATCAAAAAAGGAGATCAGGTGGTATGGTACTATGTAACGGAAAAATAAACATCTGGCGGAAAAAAGGCGGATGGACTCTGCTTCTTACCCTGATTCTTGCCGTGACCTTCATCCTTGCTCTGTTTCCTGCAAAGGCTGGCGCAGAAGAGGTTACGCTCCGGGACGCGGGAGAACTTCAGTGGAGCTGGAAGCTGGACAATTTCGGTCTGATGGGCCTGTCTTCACCGGCAACCGACGGTGAAAACTTCTATATCACAAGCAGCACGGCGGATGAGAAGATTTCTACCTTGTATCGTTTTGATGCCGATGGAAATGAGATTGACAGCCTGACACTTTCAACCGGCAAAAAAAGCTACAATGTAGTTGCCCCAACCATAGCAGGTGATGTGATCCTGGTCCCCCTGGATGCTTCTCAGATCGCGGTGATCGATCGTGTAGGGCCGAAGCTTAAAGAGATCCAGCGAATCGTGTTCGCTCCTGGCCAGGACACTTACCAGACCAATATCAGAATCACCTGGGACGCGGAAGATAATGCTGCCTACGTAGGTTCCTGGCGGTTCTGGAAGGAGAACGATCATTTCCATCAGACGGGAACTTACGTCAGAATAGATCTGAACAATTATACAGACTACAAGGTTACGAATCTGACCGGAGACGATACCTTAGGCTTCTACTGGTCATCAGCAACCATCGGCGGCAACTATCTCCTCTTCGGAACTGACTCTTCTGTTGCAGAGCAGGAGACCTCTTCCGGACGGATGTCCGGTGATCCCAACTCCAGCAAGGGCGATGCGGTGATCTATGCCTATGACAAGACCAGCCCTGCGGATTCTCCCAAGGTCCTGTCCGCTTCAGTGGAAGGATCCGGGTCCATCTGCACCACTGCGGTCTGGGACGGCAGCAGTTTCTATATTGTCGGTAAAGCAGGAGTCGTTTATCGGGCATGGATCCAGGGAGACAAACTGCAGACGGCAGAGCTGGCCAGACTGCCCGGTGTCAGCACTTGCTGTCCGGTGATTGACGGTGACAGTCTCCTGGTAGGCTCCGCGGACGCAACAGGGTATAAGGGCGTTGTTTCCAAAATTGATCTGGCAACAGGGAAAATCCTTCAGCAATACAATGTGCCGGCGGAAGTCAAGACGCTTATCGTCTCCGATGGCAGAGTGCTGGTGACATACAATAACAAACCAGGCGGAATATATTACGCCAACTATAATGAAGGTCAGGGAAAAGATTATTTCATTCCGCCGAAAAAAATGAAGGAATATTGCATCTCAACAATTCTGGAGAAGCAGGGAACATTCTATTACGTCAATGACAGCTATCATTTCATGGCGGTGAAGCCTGCCGTCCTGCCGGAGAAGATGGCATCGCCGAAGGTCAAAAGGGCTTCCGCCAAGAAGGTGAAAGTCGCCTGGACTGAAGTCTCCGGCGTGGAAGGATATCAGATATCCCAGTCTCCCAAGAAGAATAAGGAGACGATTGTGGTAAAAGCCGCCACTGGAAAGAGCAAGAAGATCAGCGCGGCAAAAAAGAAAAAGTTCTACTACAAAGTCAGGGCTTACAAGACCATCGCCGGAAAGGTCACATACGGAGAATGGTCAGAGCCTGTGCTGTTTCAACTGAAATAGAGATGAACAGGAATATGAAATCGAGGATCGCCATCGCCACCTGCTGCGCTAAATGGAAGCAGATCGCGGATGAGTTCGGTGTGGCCATCGAACTGGATCAGTACTGCCAGGCGGAGAACATGGATGGAGACAAGGCGGCG
>CACZQT010000370.1 GCA_902783295.1 uncultured Lachnospiraceae bacterium | reverse complement strand
ATAAAAAATGGGATAATATCCGGCAGAACAAACCGTTCGTAAAAGAGCTCTCGGAGCCGGCAAAGAACTGCCGTAACGAGAAGGAAGCTGCGGCGTTTTTGCTGCAGTGGCTCACCGCACGGATCGAATTTCTCGACAGCCAGTGGAATCTACAAAATCAGTAACACCATAAAACGTAAACCATAACCGGAAAGGATCATCAAAGGCTTTTTATGTTGAATGGAAGAACCGGTCAGAGAACAGCAAAACCGCTGCAGTACGTGTTGGCCTACACCGTACTGTGGTCGGTCTGTGCTGCGGTCATCTGGGCGGTTTTCCGGGTAAACGGGAAATCCTTTCTCTGGATCACGGACGGGGTTCCCCAGCACTTTATTTCGTTCAACTACCTGTGTGAATACCTGGAAGATCTGATCATAAATCACCAGTTCCGGGGCTTCTTCAATTACAGCATCGGGCAGGGGATGGACATTGTGCAGACCCTGGGCTGCTATGACTTCACCGACCCGGTCTCTGCTTTCGCCGCGCTGTTTTTCCCGCTCGGCAGGCTACAGAGATACACACTGATGATTTTCCTGAAGCTGTATCTCACCGGAATTTCGTTTCTGGTGTTCTGCTTTTCAACGGATCGGAAGAACATGCCTGCCGTGCTGGCCGGGGCGCTTGCGTACACCTTCTCAGGAGCTGTCCTGTTCACGGTGGCCAGGCATCCGAACTATGTCAACTGGGCATACTTCTTTCCGCTTATCCTTTCCGGCACAGAATGGTATGCCCGACAGGGTAAGCGGGCACCCCTTGTGCTGTTTGTGGCGCTGAATGTTATTACCAACTATTACACGTTTTATATCAACACCGTTCTGGTCGGCATCTATCTTGTTACCGGGTGCATCTGCAGGGCTGCCGGTAGGAAAACAGCATCTGCTTTCCGGAAGGAGTTCGGGGTTCTGCTCCGTATCGTTCTGGTATACGCTGTCGGGGTTGCGCTTTCCGCAGTTCTCCTTCTGCCGAGCATTTATGCCTTCCTGAACAATTACAGGGTCGGCTTCGCCTCCGGCTATACGGAATCCCTGCTTCATTATGAATGGCGGTATTATTTCAAGCTGCCGGAATCGCTTTTTGCGATGAACTATACGGCGGGGTACCATACCGAGCTGGGCCTGAATACCGTTTGCTTCTTTCCGGCTGTGCTTCTGTTTCTTCGAAAAAGAGAACATGCGGGGTTGAAAGCTTTGCTGCTGATCTCCCTTCTGATGCTTTGTCTTCCTCTGGCCGGCCGCGTCATGAATGGGCTGGGTTACGCCAGTAACCGCTGGAGTTATGCGGTGCCATTCTATGCCGCCGTCATCCTGACGGAACTGTTTGATGCGCTGCCGGACATGACACAGAAGGAGAAAAAGCTCTGTTTTGCTGCGTTTGCGGGATACTATGCAATTTGTGTCATCACTTTTGTGCGCCACAGTGACCTTGTCACCAAGCGACTTCTTCTGCCCGGGATGGGGATCCTGCTTGGCGTGACCGTTCTGGTCTGGTGTCTTCTTCATACCGATCTGGCGGGAAGGAGAGTCGGTTTCCTGCTGCTGGGGGCGGTGCTGGTGAGCGGAATGCTCCAGAGTTATGCCATGTTTTCACTGGCAGCCGGGGGATATGTATATGAATATCTGGACCGGGCCGAGGCAGCCGCTGTTTATCAGGACTACTCTTCCGTGGCGGTGAAGAGCATTCACGACGACGGCTTTTTCCGCACGGAAGAGGAAGATCAGGAAATCATAAACCAGGAAAATTATGACGGCTACCACGGCATTAACGGCACTTCTTTCTATTGGAGCATGTATCCGGCCTGCATTTTTGAGTATTACAGGGACCTCGGGCTGAGCAGCGTATCACAAAACTGCCGCCCCGCCGGCCTCAGCGGCCGCACCGGCCTGCTGGAACTGGCAGCCGTAAAGTATTATACCAAGCCATCTTCGGATTCAGGGGCAGTTCCTTACGGATATCGGGAGATCGCCACGGGGGATCCGGCATACCAGGTCTATGAGAATCCATCTGCGCTTCCCATTGCCTATACCTTTTCCTCTTACCTCACAGAAGACGAGTATGACAAGCTGGACGGCATTGAAAAAGAGCAGGCCCTGCTGCAGGCCGCAGTGTTGCCTCAGGAACCGGATTCAGCCGATATAGAGCATGCGAAGCCGCCACAGAAAGCACAGACCCTGGAGTATGAAATCACGGAAACTGACGGAGTCCGGCTCGACGGAGACAGACTTTCTGCCGACAGAGAAGGGAAAATCATGCTGACCGTGAAAAGCGTCCCGGAAGACTGTGAGCTGTACCTGTATCTCAGAGGATTCCGACTGGAAACCATACGGGAAGCGTCCTTGAGCATGGACGGGGATTACCGTGTAAAGGTGGATGTTTCAAGGAAAGCAGATCAGACGTCCGTGACAAAATCAGCCTGGATTTCAAACCGCGACTACAAGTGGTCGGTTCTGCGGGATGATGTGGCATTTAATCTGGGCTGCGGGCCTTCCGGCGGGAACACTATCCGGATGACGTTCAGGAAAAATGCGGTGTTTACCTTTGATGCCATCGAGGTTGTTGCGGTTCCCATGTCCGCATATTCGGAGTATGTGCAGGCGCTGCGGGAACATGTTCTCGAAGAGATTGAGGTGGGTGCCGACCATGTTGCAGGGACCATAGCGGTACCGGAAACCCGGATTCTGCAGTTTTCCGTCCCCTACAGTTCGGGCTGGAATGCTTATCTGGACGGAGAAAAAACAGAACTTCTCCGGTCAGATGTGATGTATCTGTCAGTGATTGTTCCGGAAGGGGAGCATCGGGTTGAGTTATATTACGAAACCCCCGGGATGAAGACAGGTCTGGTGGTTTCCGCCGTGACGCTGGTCTTTTGGATCGGCTGTACGTTCATAGCATCCCGCAGAAAGGGAAAGCGCATCTGACGGAAAATCGTGGACGGTTCGCCAAGGCGAACCGTCCACAGTGTTGTATGATAGTTTTCATCCAGCGGTTATTCTTTCCGTTTGGAGTGGGCCTTTTTGCGCAGCGGTTTCTGCCTGTTCCGTTGGAGAACTGTGATCACAATCAGCAGCACAAGTACCAGTGCCGAAACTGCCAGCAGCAAGATTCTCGGAGTCCGGGAATAGGCCTCCTGCACCGGTTCCGGAGCGGGGGATGCGGTTTCCGCGGCTTCCGTCTTATCAGCTGTGGCAGCGGCGGAGCCGGCGGGCGGCTCGGAAGTCTGCGCTTCGGGATCTGGGACGGTTTCGTGAGATGCATCCGGCACGGCCTTGCTTTCTGCTTCTGCGAGAGCATGGGTTGAAGCGGCCTCTTCAGCCTCCCGGATTTGTTCCTGCCGATAGCTCATTCTCTGCCCCAGCTCGGCGAGATGGTGCGCAATGCCCCCCATGATGTCCAGGTCCGAGATATTCTTCATCATGATGGTCACAACGATTGGGCTGTCCGTATAGATCACTCCGGTGCAATGAAGGTAATCGCCTGCTCCGTCTCCCCAGACGGCGGCATGGGTCTGCGATGTGTGCAGGTCTTCACGGATCCAATTATCCCGGTTGAACATGTCCCAGGGCTGGGATTTTTTCATATACTCCAGGACTTTCGGAAACCGCTCGTCTCCGCCCAGGTAGAGCGTTTTGGTAACTTCCATCATGATGCGCGCCGTATAATAGCTTTGCTGGTAAAACTCATCCGTATAATAGCTGTCCGGGAGTCCGGCATACTGCGGCACCAGTTCTGCACAGTTTGAAACGGTATTTCCGCCCAGGTATGTGACCATCGAATAGAAACTGGAACCGCTGGAATTTTCCAAAACGGTCTGCAGAGCATATTCAAGCTGGAGACCGGTAATGACACTGTCATTACTCAGTTCCCCGTTTGCCAGTTTCTCAGCATATACCATGCTGATCGGCAGCTTGGACCAGTTGACGCCATACATCCATTCATCGGGATTATACAGCCAGGTTTCATCTGAGCCGGAATACCAGAAGCCGACGGAAATGGAACACTGGGGCTCATCCCAGTGATCCGCCTTCAGATAATTCTCCAGCCACTGTTTCAGACGCTCACCGTCGATATGCCCGTCCTCCGTCATCTCCGGCTGCTCCTTCCCGGATTTCTCAGTTGAGGCGGGTTCTGCGGTCTCTCCGGGTTTGCCCTCTTCAGAGCTCTCCGTTACAGAGGCTTCCTCCGCGCCCGCCTGAGCAGAGACGGCTTCCATTCCCGCCTCGGCATACGCCGCGAGCGGCCAGGCTGATATCAGGAGCACCAATGCCATAAGCAGCGAGAAGATTTTCTCTGCGGGTTTCATGTTTTTCATACGGGTCTCCATTCTGATTTTACAGGTAATCTCGCAGAGGGCAACAGAACTGTAACGGTCTGTTTTCGGCCGCCCTGCGGAACCGTGAAACTCATACCCGTATTATACCATGCCGTGTGTGCTTCGACAACCGGGTTTCCGTTTTCTCTTTGAAAACAGTCAAAACCAGTTGAATTCTATTATCGGGCTGTTATATAATAAATATCTATAGTGCTATTTTTGGACGGCACTCCCGAATCACACTCTTTCGGGGTCTGTGCCGGCCGGCAATCAGAAGAATCAAAAGGGGAACCTCCATTGCAGGAACTATTTTCATCCAAAACAGTCAGACAGTTTCTGTCTTACTTATTTGTAGGCGGTGCCGCTGCCCTGGTCGAATGGAGCGTTTTTTCCCTTCTGGAATACCTGTTGGACCTCCAGTATCTGCTCGCGACCATCCTTGCTTTTCTGGTTTCCACGACGGTGAACTGGATTTTGGGCAGGACGTTCACTTTTAAGAACAGCGCTTATCAGAAGAAGAAAACGAAAGAGGCCGTTCTGGTTTTTGCAGCCAGTGCAATCGGGCTTGTCTTTAACCTCCTGCTGATGGTTCTGTTTGTGGACGTCATCGGTATGAACTCCAATCTTCTGAAGACTGTGGCGAAGGTTCTGGCAACAGGAATCGTGTTTATCTGGAACTTTCTGTAGAGAAAGTTCTGGATATACAGAGTTTAGATCTGCTTCGGAACAGTCCGGAGACACAGTCAGAGCTCACAGTCACAGGTTGAGAGAAAACCGGCTCCCGGCCCGGTCTCTGAGCAATCAGCCACATCTGGAAAAACGGAAAAGGAAAAACAGGAATGGAAACCGGAACGCTGCAGAAAAACAGAACAGCCCGCCTGGCGTCGTATCTCCCCGTGTATACGGCGCTGTGGTTTTTATGCGTTCTGCTCATATGCCTGGTATTCCGGGAAAACGGGAAAACGTTCATCTGGGAAGAAGATGGGGTGCCCCAGCACTTCATGTCTTTCAACTATCTTTGCGACTATCTGCACGATCTGCTTGTTTCCCGCAGGTTCAGGGGTTTTTTTAATTATACGCTGGGCCAGGGGATGGACATCCTGACCACCCTCGACAGCTATGATTTTACAGACCCGGTTTCCGTTCTCGCCGCGCTGGTTTTTCCCCTGAGCCGGATACAGAGATACACGCTGATGATTTTTCTCAAGCTGTATCTCGTCGGTATTTCTTTCCTGCTGTACTGCTGCGCCACAGAGCGGGAAAACCGCCTTGCCGTGCTGGCAGGCGCGCTGGCCTATACCTTTTCCGGTGCGGTACTGTATAACTTCGCGCGTCATCCCAATTATGCCAACTGGGCCTATTTTTTCCCGTTTCTGTTATCTGGCGTGGAATTTTACGCCCGGAAGGGGAGACGGATTCCCTTTGTTGTTTTTGTTTTTCTGAATGCCGTCACCAGTTTTTACACTTTTTATATGAATGTGATCCTGACTGCGCTTTATGTTCTGACCGGCAGTGTTTGCAGAATTATAAAGAGCAAGAAAAAGCGGGCTTCCCTGAGGGTGGAGGGATCTGCAATTCTAAATCTTGCAGGGGTCGGGATGATCGGTGTTCTGCTGTCCGCCTGTGTTCTTCTGCCGACCATCCATGCCTTCCTTGAAAACTACCGGCAGGGCGTTGCCTCTGGCTATACGGCGTCCCTGCTGCATTATGAGTGGAAGTACTATTTCAAGCTTCCGGAAGCGCTGTTCGCCGTGAATTACCAGCCGGGGTATTCCACTGCGCTCGGCCTGAACATGGCGGTCTTTCTCCCTCTTGTTCTGCTGTTTCTCCGTAAAGGCGAAGACGCCCAGCTTAAGTGCCTGCTGGTTCTCTCATTGCTGATGCTGTGCGTGCCACTGGTCGGCAGGGTGATGAACGGATTCGGCTATGCCACCAACCGCTGGAGTTACGCGGTGCCGTTTTATGCGGGCGTTGCCATGGTTGAGATGTTTGGCGCTGTTCAGACTATGACGGGGAAAGAAAAGATAGTGGTCTTCCTTGCGGCGATGGCTTATTTCGGGCTTTGCTTGGTTACGTACCTCTTGCACTCCGATCCTGCAACGAGGGACAGCGTCCTTCGGCTGCTGGTCGCGTTTTTCACGGTAACGCTCCTTTTCTGGCTGCTGTTGCGATTTCCGCGTGCCATCCACCGGAGACGCAGCCTGTTCGCCCTTGTAGTGCTCTGCGCGGCCTACCAGAGCTTTGCTACCTTTTCCAGGACGGCTGGGTTTT
>CACZQT010000369.1 GCA_902783295.1 uncultured Lachnospiraceae bacterium | reverse complement strand
CCGGGGCTGGATCAGACGGTATACTTTATTCAGCATGGCCTGATTCCTCACTGCCCAGCAGCTTTTCCGCCATCCGCAGATCCGAAGGGAAGGTGATCTTGATATTATAGACCTCCCCCCGCACCAGACGCACCGGAATTCCCTTCATGGAAAGGATCTTGCAGGCATCCGTCAGAATTCCCTTTTCCTCTTCTGAGAGTTTCCCGTACTCATCCCGCAGCAGGGCTGCCCGGAACGACTGCGGCGTCTGCCCCTGGTACATAAGCCTGCGGTCCGGAATCCGGCTGATGAAGTTCCCGTCTTCACTTTCCACAATCGTATCGGAAGCGGGAATGACCGTATCACAGGCTCCGAATTCCCGGGCCAGCGCAGCATTTTCCATCAGAATTCTGTGAGTGACAAAAGGACGTACCGCGTCGTGCGTAACCACCACGGTCTGTTCCGTGAGCCCGAAATGCTCTTCCACATACGCAATTCCGTTCATTATGGTTTCATTCCGGGTATCTCCGCCGCAGGCTACATGCACATGTCCTGCCGAAGGAAGAGCCCGTCGGATCAGATCCTCTGTGGCTTTCATCCAGGCACGGGGGCAAAGGACAATCACTTCATCCAGGGCCGGGCAGACCAGCATCTTCTCCAGCGTATGAAGCAGAATGGGTTTGCCCGCCAGTTCCATATATTGCTTCGGTTTTTCCGCATTTCCCATCCGAACGCCCATCCCGCCGGCCAGTATCAGACCATAGCAGTCATTTCCCACGGTTTGTCCCTCCTTCATTCCGGGAATCCGTTTTCAGGAACCCCGCCCGAAAAACGCTTTCACCAGCGTTTTCCTTTTAAAAAAGAAATCACTCTTTCGGTAGCGTGCCCGTCGCAGGCGCCCAGGTACCGCTGCACAAAGTCCTTCTGCCGGCCAAAATCATAGGAGGCTGCCGTTTCCCGGACCGCCTCCGCCAGAACCCCGGCGTTTTCCCCGGGATCCTCTATCAGTGCTCCGGGGATTTCTTCCAGCGCCATATAAGTGCCCCGTTCCTCCAGAAATGCTTTCCGGTCGGGAGCAAAAACCAGAACCCGGCAGCCCTGCAGACAGGCGTCATATACCAGGGAAGAATAATCCGTCATAAAAACGTCCGCCGCCGGAAGCATCCGCTCCGAAGGAAGCCGCCCGAAGCAGTCCTCCCTGGGCAGCCATTTTTTCAGATGCGGGTGCAGGCTGCGGACTACCAGCCAGTCTTCACCCAACGCTTCCGCCAGAGCGTCCACGGCTTCCAGTCCCACCGCCTCCGGATGCCCTGCGTTCCCCCGGAAAGTCGGAGCCCAGAGCAGCACCTTTTTCCCGGCAGCCTCCGGATAACAGGCTGCGAATTCCTCCCGGCATTTCCGCCGCCAGGACTCCTGCACACAGTCATCCATACGGCTGATGCCCAGGGGACGCACAACTTTTTCACTCAGGCGCATCGCCGAGCAGAACGGCTTTACACAAGCCGGGCCGCTGACTGTCACAAGATCGTAATTTCTGTACACATGTCCCCGGTAATACGGAGGAATATCGTCCTTCGCGTCATATCCGAATTTTTTAAAAGCTCCCGGCCCGTGCCAGAGCTGCACCAGCGCCGTTTCCTTTCTTTTCCGGCAGGAAGAAGCCGGCAGGAAATTATCACAGAGAACGACGGCGCCGGCCCTCGCGTACAGAAACATAAAAGATACGGAAGCCGTCAGCTGTCCGGGAAGGCTCATCTTTCCAAAATCCCGGTACCATTCCACCACGCGCCGGTCCCCGGTTTTCTCCAGACCGCGCGCCAGTCTGTCCAGACTCTCCGGCCGTCTGTCATGATGGGCGTCCGCCAGCACCACCAGTCCCGGCTCCACCCGGCGGAATTTCCCCAGGAAATAAGCTGCCGGAAGCAGCGCTTCCTGCAGCAGCATCTTCCCTTCCTGCTTCAGCCGAAATAAAAATCCCATGGAGTCACCCGTTCCGATATACAAAAAAGCTGGAATCCGCTAAAACGATGCAGTCTAAAAAAACTCCACCGGCACTCTTGCAGCGGCGCACACAGTGCAAAGCCCCTTTTTTGTTATTTTACATGAAGATCCTGCTTGATCTGTGTGGTGGAAATATCCGGCGTGCGGGGCAGGTAGACCACATCACACAGGTCCTTCAGAAAATCGAATTTCCCTTCCCAGTCATCTCCGATTACAAACGTATCTACGTGATATTCTTTCACATCAGACCTTTTCTGCTCCCAGGATTCCTCCGGAATCACCAGATCCACATAACGGACCGCTTCCAGCAGCTGCTTCCGTTCCTCATAGGAGAAATAGCATTTCTTCTGTTTTTCATTCCAGTTAAATTCATCCGTGGAAAGCGCTACAATCAGATAATCTCCCAGCGCTTTCGCCCGGCGCAGGAGGTTAATATGGCCATAATGCAGAAGATCGAAGGTTCCGTAGGTAATGACTTTTTTCATGACGCTCCCTCTTTTCATTCACCGTCGTCCGGGCCGTCCGCGCCCAAAACAGGCAGAATATGCAAATCTTTTATTATATTCAAGATCGCCTCGGCGATCTTGACCGCGACGCGCGCGGTGCGAAGCACCTTCCGCTGCGCGCGTCTGCGATCCGCCGGAGGCAT
>CACZQT010000368.1 GCA_902783295.1 uncultured Lachnospiraceae bacterium | reverse complement strand
TAGGCGGAAAAGCCGCCCTTGCTGATCTCTGCGAAAATGGCAGACAGATAAGGTGCGGAAATACCCACGGCTTCACTGACCTCAATAAGAGACAGATTCCCGTCTGAATAATGGGCAGAAATGTATTCCTTGGCGGAGTCCACGTAGCGGTACCGGCTTTTCCGGCTGTTGGTATGAATCATTCCTGCCGCTGCCAGCAGCATCTCCCCGACCAGCTGTCCCATCTCTCCTGCGTCCTCCGAGGAGAGAGCCTGCTCTCCTTTTTCCGTCAGGTGCATTTCCTGAATTTCTTCCGGAGTCAGATGCGCCTCGATCAATTTCTCATAGAGCACGTCCATCACAGACTCGAGGATGACAGCCCGCCTGCCGGCGTCACAATCCGTAAATTCCCTGGCCAGGGATCCGGCCATCGCGCTGATGGTTTCCATACGCTCTTTTTCAGCCCGGGCCGCCAGATGAGCTGCCTGTTCCCTGAAATACACGAGGTCCGCATCGTCCGTCCTGGACGGACGTTCCTTACGTTCCTGCTGCGGTGTATCTTCCAGGTAAATCTGATACTGTACTTCCTCCAGGGCTTCCTGCCAGGAAAAGCGCAGAGAAGAAATTTCATTGCAGAGCTTTCCGCGTCCGAAAACCACCGTGTACGGCAGCTGCGCCACTTTTTCCAGAACCTCTTCCTGGAGTTTTCCGACCCGGGTCTTGATCTGCAGAGCCGATTCCTCCTGCGGGAAGCAGAGCAGCACCGCGAGATGGTCCGCATCCATAAAGAACGAAATCAGAAGGAAATCATCTCCCTGACATTCTGCCAGCACAGCCAGCAGACTTCTCTGATACAGACCTTCCTCCACGGAAGAAAGCTCTCTTTTCTCCATCGGCCGGATAATACCTGCCAACGCCTGGAACCGGCCGGTACGGAAACGGGACAGGCCCAGGCCTTCCATGCGGCTCCGGATATAATCCGGCTCTGCGACAGTACCGGTCAGAATCCCCCGGAACATCTGGCTCAAAACGTCCTGAGAAATATCGGCAAGCAGTTCCTTGTGCTGGCGGTTCTCACCAAGAGTACTCTGAAAAGCTTCTTCCAGCAGTTCCAGTTCATTCCGCCCCCGGTCGTTGAAAAGACGGTTCATATCCGTACGTTCCGCAGCCGTAATCTGCATCAGCCGGTTGATCGGCGCATATATGCGCCGGGTAATGCTCAGGGAATAAAGTACTGAAAAAACAGCATAGATCAGAAGAAAAGGAACCACGGTCCACAGCATCGTTTCCACATTCAGCCATCCGGAAGACGGCGCCACATGGATGCCATAGGTCAGTGTGTTTTCCGAGGAAGCGTAGATCATATAATCTTCCCGGCCTCCCCGTTCCGGATTCCTGGCATCAGTATAGGAACGATTCTTCAGCACTTCTTTCAGTTCCGCCTGGACTTCCTCCTGGGCCAGGATGATGCCCCCGGATGCCCCCAGTACAAAAAAGCTCTCCAGTGGTTCTTTGCTGCTTCCCTGGATACTTGAGTTCAGCAGATCCAGATCCACCTCCTGGAAAAGAGCCCCGATAAAAATCGGAACACAGAAATCCGTCACCACATACAGACGCCGGTTCCGGAACATCAGACGGTGTTCGCTCTCTGCCCCGGAAGTCCTTCCCTGTTCCCTGAGTTCCAGATAGTATTCAATATCCTTCCTTCCGGAAAAGTCCTCCAGAGAAGAGGCACTCCCCGTAAAACTGTATACCTCACCGGTGGTCGGCAGATATAAAAAAGCTCTGCGGACCATATTGTTCTGTTCCGTACTGTTCTTCAGGGCGGATATCACATGATAACCTACATCGCTGTCCTTCCGCCTGGGATTCACCATCAGGGAAATAACATCCGTCCCGTGGATCAGCTGAGCGTTATCCTGCTCCACTGCACTGATCTGCCCGTCCACGTAAACGGCCACCTGCTTCAGCTGGTCTTCATGCACGGTACGGATGCGGTTTTTCTGGTTCTGGCTGACAATATAGTTCACAAAGAACAGCATTGCCAGAACCGTAACCAGCGACAGAAACAGGAGCATCAGCATGGTGCGTGAAAACACACTGCCCCTGGCCCGGCGTTTTTTCTTTTTTTCCATAAGGCCATTACCCCCCAATTCCCAGGAGGAAAATGATCAGGGTCAGTATGACAGAACTGATCAGGAAAGAACAGGATGTGATAAAGCTGGCCAGGCCCACATCCCCGTCCACATTTTCCGTAAAGACCGCAGCCAGGCTCGGAATCGGCGCAAAAGCCACCAGAACCAGCGTCTGACGCACGGGCAGGCTAAAGGGCAGGAGGAAATACGCTCCCAGAGCGGCCAGGAGAGACAGCAGATATCTGCGGGACAGTGCAAAAGCTGCCGCCTTCATATAAGAGGCATCGAAGTGTATCTCGAACATCAGCCCCATCATAAACATAGAGCAGAACGCATTCGCGCTCCCTGTAAGCTGGCAGATCTGCGCCACAGGGGCCGGGACCCGGAGTCCTGCCAGGGTCATGGCAATAAGAATCAGATATACTACCAGCGACGGGGAAGACAGCAGTTTCTTCATAATTCCTTTGAACGTCTGCTTTTTTCCCTCGGTTCCCACAATCGTCGTGATGGCTACATAATGTCCCCCTACACACATCGGAGAATTTCCGGAGTCAAAGAGCGCCGTAACCGCCACACCTTCCGCCCCCATGAACTGCTGGGCAAAAGGAATCAGAAAGTTCCCCATGTTATAGCCTGTCAGGCAGAACATATCCATGGCGCGGCGTTTCCGGTCCCTGATTCCGCGGGATGTCAGCGCTGCGTATCCCAGGCCGACCCAGTTCATGGCAAAAGCCAGCAGAGGGATTCCCAGCATGGCAGGATTCAGGTTTGTGGAAGCGAACGAAGCGATCGCTGTCGCAGGAAGGGTGATATACAGCACGACTTTCGTGAGGAAGCGGTAATCTGTCGGGCCGAAAACACCGGCTTTCTTCAGAAAATACCCCAACGCCACAGGTATAAGCATGGAAATCAGTTTCAGAATCACTGTCTGCATTCCGGCTTCCTCCTATCCGGTTCTATCATCCGGCTCATTTGTCCGGTTTCGTCACAGCGGAATGTTCTTCCCCTGAAGCTTCTCGAGCTTCTTCCGGAGATCTGTGTACTCCGGTCCTTCCATTCCCGGATCTTCCGCCAGTACCTGCCCGCAGGCTTCCGCCGCTTTCTGCAGCACTTCCGCATCCGTATAAATATCTCCCAGAGCAAAATCCATTTCCCCACTCTGCCGGATGCCGAAAACATCCCCCGGTCCGCGGAGTTTCAGGTCTTCTGCGGCAATGGCAAAACCGTCGTTCGAAGATACCAGTACCGAAAGGCGTTTATTCTTCCCGCCTTCTCCGGATCCATCCATAAAAATACAGTAAGACTGGTTTCCGCCGCGGCCGACACGTCCCCGGAGCTGATGCAGCTGAGCCAGGCCGAAACGTTCCGCGTTCTCTACCATCATTACCGTGGCATTCGGGACGTTTACCCCGACTTCCACGACCGTCGTGGATACCAGAATATCGATTTCCCCGGCAGCAAACGCTTCCATCCTCTTTGTCTTCTCTTTTGGCCGCATGCGTCCGTGCAGGGTCTCAATCCGGAAAGAAGGGGGCAGAGCTTCTCTCAGGCGGTCTGCCGTATCCGCCACATTCTCCGCATCCAGGCCTTCTCCTTCTTCCACCATCGGGCAGATGACATACGCCTGCCGCCCCTCTTCCACCTGGCGCCGCAGGAACTGAAAGGCCTTCGGCCGCCAGGACGGGTCCACTACACAGTTCCGGATCGGCCTGCGTCCGGCAGGGAGTTCATCCACCCGGGAAATATCCATATCTCCGTACAGGATGATAGCCAGCGTACGGGGAATAGGGGTAGCACTCATAACCAGAACATGAACCCCGTCTCCTTTTTCAGCCAGCACTTCCCTCTGGCGAACGCCAAACCGATGCTGCTCGTCAGTAACCACCAGCCCCAGCCGGTGAAACCGTACATTTTCCTGGATCAGCGCATGCGTTCCGATGACTATATCTGCCTCCCCCGCCTCTACAGCCCGGCAGATCTCTTTTTTCCGGGAAGCCGTCTGGGCGCCTGTCAGCAGGCAGCAGCGTACAGGAAGCCCGGCTGTCTCGAACAGCTGCGTAAAATCCTCATAATGCTGGGCTGCCAGCACTTCTGTCGGGACCATCAGCGCTCCCTGATACCCGTTTTCCACGGCTGTCGCCAGCGCCAGCTGGGCCAGTACCGTTTTCCCGGAACCGACATCTCCCTGCACCAGACGGCTCATCCGGCGGCCGCCCTCCAGGTCCTTTTCAATTTCTCCCCAGACTCTCTGCTGAGCACCTGTCAGCCTGTATGGCAGATTTTGGAACAGCTGCCCGGCCCAGGTACGTTTCTTCATGGGACAGCGGTTTTCTGCTTCCTCCCATCCCTCTTTCAGACGACGGATGGAAAGCAGAAACAAAAAGAACTCTTCAAAAACCAGGCGTTCCCTGGCTTTCAGAAGGCTGTCCCTCTCCCGGGGGAAATGAATTTCCTGAAGAGCAGCTCTTCTCCCTGACAGCCCGAATTTCTGCCGGATCTTCAACGGAAGCGGATCCGGGAATGAATCCAGCCCTTCCAGAGCCTGTGCCAGGAGTTTGCTCCTCAGCCGGTTCGTCAAACCTGCGGACAGTGGATAGACAGGCTGCAGGGAGCGCATCCTCTCTTCATATTCTTCTCTTGTATAGAGCTTTGGCTGCTCCATGACGGGGCCGTAGGCGCCTCTTTGAAAGCGGCCTCTGGCCAGCGCTTCCTGCCCCTTTTTCAGCTGGTTTGCCAGAAAGGGCATGCGGAACCATATCAGCCGGCAGATCCCGGAATCATCCTTCAGGGAAACCTGGGTCATTACCAGGCCCCTGGCACTTTTCCGGGTTTCGGCCTTAGAGGAAAATATTCCCTCCAGAGTGCAGAGCTGTCCTGATTCTGCTTCTGCCACCGGTACCGGTGCTTCATATTTCTCATAATTTACCGGATAGGCTTCCAGCAGATCCCCGATGGTTTCTATCCCCATCCCGGCGAAGGTCTTCGCGGTTTTTTCGCCTACCCCTTTTAAATCACGTACCGGATCTGTTTCCCGCATAGTTTCCCTTCCAGAGTCTGTTTCCCTGAGACCCTTCTCCGAAGTCTCTTTTTCGAAGTATCTTTTCCGAAACAGGAAAGGAGCCTCCGGAATCTTCCTTTGGCCCCTGCCTTTCCTGTTGTTCAGTGCGCGTTTTCCGCGGTGTTTATTCTACAGATAAGATATAGTAGTAGATCGGCTGGCCGCCGCAGTTCAGTTCCACTTCGCAGTCCGGGAAGCGTTCTGTAATCTCCTCCGCCAGAGAGTCCGCTTCTTCCTCACTGATATCCGCCCCGTAATAAAGGCTGATCAGTTCTGACTCCTCATCGACCAGCTTGGCAAGCATTTCCATGACGGCTTCTCCGGGTGTACTGCCCACGGCCAGAAGGGCTGAATGATCTCCCAGGCCCATAATATCGCCCTGATGAATCTCCCGGTCGTCGATCATGGTATCCCTTACCGCATAAGTGACCTGCCCGGTCTTAACATTCTGCATGGCTTCCGTCATGCCCTGGCGGTTCTCTTCCGGCGTAGCCATCTGCGAATACGAGATAAGAGCCGCAATCCCCTGAGGGATGCTCTTGGAAGGAATCACGATCACCTGCTTATCCTTCACCAGACCGGCTGCCTGTTCCGTTGCGAGAATAATGTTGGAGTTGTTCGGGAACACGTATACGACGTCTGCATTCACCCGGCCGACCGCATCTATGACATCTGCGGTGCTGGGATTCATGGTCTGTCCGCCTTCGATCAGCTCATCCACACCCAGGCCTTTCAGAATCCTGGCCAGGCCGCTGCCGGTGGAAACGGAGATGAAGCCGGCCGGCTTCCTGGGCTCTTCTTTCTCTTTCTGAGCCTGTTTTTCCGCAACTGTTTTTTCCTCCAGCTGCTTCTTCTGCTCCGCCGCAATGCGGGAAGCATCCCTGATCAGCTTCTCTTCATGTTCCTCGCGCATATTGTCAATCTTCATGCGCGAAAGGCTTCCATACGTTAAAGCTCTCGTGAACACGACACCAGGATCGTTGGTGTGTACATGTACCTTCACCATGTCGTCGTCCGCCACCATGACGATCGAATCCCCCAGGGATTCCAGGAACTCACGGAAGCGCACCGCTTCGTCATCATCAAAATTTCCTTTTTCCAGGTTGATGATGAATTCCGTACAGTAGCCGAATTTGATCTCTCCGAGATCCTCCGTATGTGCCAGAACATGTTCTCTGGCTTCTGCATCCACTGCGGCTTCGGGGGCTTTGCTTTCCACGATCATCTGACCCCGGACTCCGGCCAGCGCACCCTTCATGACCTGCATGAGTCCCTGACCGCCGGAATCCACCACTCCGGCCTGTTTCAGTACCGGCAGAAGCTCTGGTGTCTGCGCAAGTACCTCGTCACCATGAGCAATGACGGCTTCCATCATTTCATCCAGCGGAAGTCCTGCATCTGCAAGTTCCTTCGCCTTATCCGCCATTCCACGGGCAACGGTCAGAATCGTTCCTTCTTTCGGTTTGATAACCGCTTTATAGGCCGTTTCCGTAGCCCGCACAAAAGCAGCCGCCCCAATGGCCGGCGTAATTGCCTCATGTTCCCGGATCTCACGGGTAAAGCCTCTGAGCAGCTGAGACAGGATAACCCCTGAATTTCCGCGGGCGCCGCGCAGGGAACCGGAGGAAATGGCTTTGGCCAGATTTGCCATCGTCACATCGCCCACCTTCTCCACCTCTTTTACGGCGGAGAGGATGGTCAGGGTCATATTCGTCCCTGTGTCCCCGTCAGGTACGGGGAACACATTCAGATCGTTGATCCAATCCTTGTTGTTTTCCAGATTCCTGGCGCCTGCCAGAAAGGCCTGCTTCAGCAGGCCGGCATCCATTGTTTGAATAGACATGAATACTCCCGGGCGGGTCTTTAGTCGATAACCCGCACTCCTTCCACAAATATATTGATCTTCCCCACCGGAATCCCCGTAAATTCCTGTACCTTATATCGCACGGTGTCCATCAGGTTATCGGTAACTGCACTGACGCTGACCCCGTAGGAAACGATCACATGAAAATCAATGTTGAAATGATCCTCTTCGATCGTCACACTGATTCCCTTTGCCAGGCTGTCCTTCTTCAGCATTTTGACGAGGCCGTCCTTCACGCTGATAGTCGCCATCCCCACGATGCCGAAGCACTCGATCGCGATGGTTCCTGCATAGGTTGCCACTACGTCCGTATCAATCAGGACTTCTCCCAAAGCATTGGTAGTCTTATATTTCATAATCGAGCCTCCCTGCATAACAAACGATTGCTCTTCTCCCCGTAAAACCCGGAGGATGCCGCAAACGCTTGAAATATTATACCCTCTTTTCAGAGAGAAAGCAAACTGTTTTTTAAAGCCCCGGAAAAAGCGCTTGCAAAACCATTTCTATTCTGCTATTATGTAAACGTTCTGGATTTATATAGATAAAATCCGGTATTCGAGATTGGTGGTAAGGAGGTGCGGTTATGGCAAAGTGTGCAGTATGTGGGAAGAGCGCCCATTTCGGGAACAACGTTAGCCACTCTCATAGAAGATCTAATAAAATGTGGAAAGCAAATGTAAAATCTGTCAGAGTTAAGGTTGGCGAAGCTACCCAGAGAATGTATGTTTGCACTTCCTGTCTGAAGTCCGGTAGAGTGGAAAGAGCTTAATGCTTATAGTATCTTCGAAAGAAAAGATCTTAAAACCGTGCGCCGCCAGGCGCAAAAAAAGAAACGTGTACCGTCAGGCGCACGTTTCTTTTTTCTTCTGCCGCCGGAATCCCGGAATTTATTTCCCTTTGGAAGCCTTTTTTACGGCTTCTTCCACGCCGGCATCCTTCATGGGATTTCCCTTCCCTGCAGCAAAGGCAGATACCCGGTCTACTACGCCGGGAACCATATCCAGCACTTTGTTGACAGTATCCTGGCTCTTCACGCTGACCAGTCTGGTAATGCCGTCTTTAATAACCAGCACGGCATTCGGCGATATTTTGCCGCCTGCGCCTCCGCCGCCCTTATCGGATTTTTTGCCTTCGTTGATGCCGGCACCGGCCCCCATCCCGAAAGAAACATCCACCAGCGGGATGATGATGGTATCCTCCACCACAATCGGTTCTCCCACCACGGTTTTAGCGGCCATATAGCTGTCCAGCCCCTTGAAAAGGGCTTCCGCTACTTCCTGGAAATTATTCTTTTCTGCCATGACTGCTTTTCCTTACCCTTTCTTTCGTTTCAGGCGGGACCAGATCATTCTGAGGATATTCTTATCCGGAAGAAGACTGAGCACGATCCCGATGATAGTCAATGGACGAATACGCCCCTTCATATATACCTTGCCCTGCAGACGCTTCTTTTCGAAGTCCCCGGAAAGCTCCAGATCCCAGTTTTCTCCGTAAAGCGGCCAGCAGGCATAAAACAGGCCGATCAGCTGCCCTGTAAGCGCAGGATCTCCGGTTCCTGCCACAGCTTTTCCCCGCAATACCTGCGGGAGGATATGGCGCAGGATCTTTCCTGCCGCCCTTTTCACCCGTCTCAGGGTCTTCCGGAATGACGGTTCCTGCAGTTTTTCCCAGACGCGTTCTGCCTTTTCCCGTCCGGAAGATATTTTTTCCGACAGGGATTTCTCTTTCTCCGGCGGTTTCGCTGCCTCCGGTGCTTCACCGTGCTTCCGTTTCTTCCTTTTACCGAAGAGTTTCTGTTTTTTCGGCTTTTTCTCTCTTTCAGAAAAACTTTCCGGTTCAGAGAATTCTGTTCCTTCCGGAGATTCTTCTCTCCCGGAGAATCCCTTCACCTCAGAGGAGACCTCCCGTCCGGCGGTTTCTTCCCGTTCAGAAAGCTCTTCTCCTTCAGAGGTCCTTTCCCGCTCAGAGGACTCTTCAGGTCCGGAGATCTCTTCTCCTTCGGAATTTGTTTCCGAAGATTCCGGCCCGGTTTCTTCCTGCCCTCCGGCAGCTGCCTTTTGCCGTCTTCCTTTCCGGATGGTCTTTCCGGCAATCCGGAAGCTGTACAAAAAATCTCCTCCCCGCAGGATTCCCCGCAGGGCTGCCAGCCCCAGCAAAGCCGTTACTTTGACATGAGCCTCCAGACCATCTCCGAAGTTTTCTCCTTCTGCCCGTCCGGTAGCTTCGTAGCGGATAGAGCAGCAAAGGACGATAAGCAGAAGAATAAGCACAGCCAGCAGGATCAGGAGAAGAATCTTCAGCAGGGTCCAGAGGAAGAAGCCTATGATCCCAAGAACCCTCATGCTGATCCCTCCGTCCCTTCTTCCGCGATCCGCCGCATGGCATAGGCACGAAGGTCCGCTGTCCCGGTATCCCGGTAGCAGTCTTCCGCCAGACGGAGAATCATCTGAATCCCGTCTTCCTCACCGGAAGCCAGTCCGATAATCACCAGATCCTCCCGGCGCCGGTAATAGTCCAGATGCAGATATTTCACATCCATCAGATCCAGCTGGTTACGAGGACCGGTGGATGGAAAAAGTACGTAGCATCCGACCGCCTTCTTTTTCCTGCGGATCCGTTTTTTCAGTTCTCGCACCCGCTTCTCTGACAGACTGCCGATGTACAGGTTTTTCATCCACTTCATGGCCGGTCCCCCGCCTTACCTGGCTCCCATATCCGCAAGTACCGCCCGGTTCTTCCATAAATAATCCGCCAGTGAAACCAGCGCAAGTACCACGGAAGCAATGACCAGAACATTCTCCAGTATTCTCCAGGCAGGCGTTTCCAGATGCAGAATCAGAACCATGGTCATCACCATCTGGCAGACCGTTTTTACTTTGCCCCAATAACTTGCGGCAATCACAAGGCCCTGTTCTGCGGCAATCAGGCGGAAACCGCTGATCACAAACTCCCGCCCGATCAGCACCACACAGGCGGCTGCCGGAAGACGGCCCAGGGAGACCAGGCAGATCGCCGCCGAGCCAACCAGCAGTTTATCCGCCAGCGGATCCATAAATTTCCCGAAATTCGTAATCAGATGATATTTTCTGGCCAGATGTCCATCCAGGTAGTCAGTAAAGCTGGCGGCAGCAAACAGGACCAGTGCCGCCACATCTCCCGCCCTCCCCCGGCCTGCCAGCAGGCAGAGCACAAAAAAGGGCACCATCAGGACACGCAGCAAAGTCAGTTTATTCGGAAGGTTCATATAAGTTCTCCCAGGAGATCATATTCTGCAGCTCCGGTCACACGGACCCGCAGCAGGTCTCCGGTCATCAGCTGATCTTCGGAAGCGACAAACAGCAGTCCGTCTACATCCGGTGAATCCATATAAGTACGGCAGGCATATACCCCCTCGTCGGGCAGATATCCATCTACCATGACCGTCAGTTCCCGGCCTTCCTTTTCTTCGGCCAGGCGAACGGCAATCTCCTGCTGCAGCTCCATAACCTGGTCGCGGCGGTCCAGCTTGACCTCTTCCGGCACCTGGTCAGGCATGCTGTCTGCAGGAGTCCCTTCTTCCCGTGAATAGGGGAAAACGCCTAAGCGGTCAAACTCCATGGCTTCCACAAAATCCATCAGTTCCTGGAAATCCTCCTCTGTTTCTCCGGGAAAGCCGGTAATCAGAGTTGTCCGCAGGGCAATATCCGGGATCTTTTCCCGCAGGAAGGCAACCGTCTCCTCCAGCTGCTTCCGGCTGGTCCGGCGCCCCATCCGCGTAAGAATCCTGTCGCTGGCATGCTGTACGGGAATATCCAGATAATGGCAGACTTTAGGCAGCCTGCCGATCGCGTCTACCAGTTCAGGGGTGATCTCTTCCGGATAGCAGTACTGGATACGGATCCAGACAAAGCCCGGAATATCCGAAAGTTTTTCCAAAAGCTCCGGCAGGCATTTCTTTCCGTAGAGGTCCGTTCCGTACAGCGTCGTTTCCTGTGCTACCAGGATCAGTTCCTTTACACCTTCTGCCGCCAGAGCCTCTGCCTCCTTCAGCAGATCTTCCATGGGAACGCTTCTATACGGTCCGCGGACATCCGGAATTACGCAGTAAGTGCAGCGTTTGTCGCAGCCCTCCGCAATTTTCAGGAATGCATAATTTCCGCCCGTCGTCAGCATCCTGCCGGAGGAGCTCCGGGGAATGGCTGTATGAGGAAGAAACACCTGTGCCGGCCCGTTTTCTTTTTCCAGCTTTTCCAGCACCTGCACAATTTCCGTCCAGGAAGAAGTGCCTATGACAGCATCCACTTCCGGCATTTCCGTCAGGACTTCCTCGCGGTACCGTTCCGCAAGACAGCCGGTCACAACCAGGAAGCGGCAGCGGCCTTCTTTCCAGGCAGCCATTTCCAGAATTGTCTGGATGCTCTCTTCCTTCGCGTCTCCGATAAAACAGCAGGTGTTAATCAGAATAATGTCTGCTTCAGCCTCATCATAAACCAGCTGATAGCCTGCATCCTTCAGCAGTCCCAGCATTTTTTCCGTATCGACCCGGTTTTTATCGCAGCCAAGGGATACGACAAACAGATTCTTTGTGTCAGGCTTCATCCGGCTCTCCCGAAGCAGGGGACTCCTCGCTGTACTCTTCTGCCTCCTCTGCCTCTCCGGTCAGTTCAGCATCCGGATCCAGGATTTCTTCTTCAGAATCCCACTCTACTTCCCCTGATGCCTTCCCGGGTTCTTCCCGGATAATGTGGATTTCACCGTTTTTCAGTTCGTCCACTGCGATGGACAAAGGCTTCTCCACCACTCCGCGATAAGTCGTGCGGTTGGCTGCCACCAGCTGGCGTGCCCTTTTTGCCGTCCCCAGTACGATCGAATAACGGCTGGTAATAACCGGATCTTCCCCCGGCGCCACATCTTTGTTGACAATGTTCATCAGTTCAAAATAGGAAGGATGTATCATGTTTAACCTCCGTGCAGTCCCCTGCACATTTTCATATAAAAGTACTGTGTATCAAAAGGCATCCTTTTCCAGGATCGCCTGCAGATCTTTTTTGATTTCCGGAACAATGGCCAGGTTTTTCTCATAATGATCTACCCCCAGAGCCGGCTCGTCCACAACCGCCAGGAAATCCGTCACTGCATCCTCCAGCTTGTCATTCACCAGAATGCAGTCATATCCCGGTGCCTGGTCCGCTTCTTCCACAGCTCTGGCCAGACGTTTTCCGATCTTTTCATGGTCCTCCGTTCCCCGGTTCACCAGACGCTTCACCAGGGTTTCAGCACTCGGCGGAATCAGGAAAATCAAAATGGCTTCCGGGCAGGCCTGCTTGACCTGGAAAGCCCCCTGATATTCGATGTCCAGAACAACGTTTATGCCTTCGTCCCTCAGACTCTCTACATACTCCCGCGGGGTCCCATAGTAGTTATCCGAATACTGGGCATGTTCCAGGAAGCGTCCGTCCCGGATTCCTGCCAGGAATTCGTCCTTCGTTATAAAGAAATAATGCACGCCATGGATTTCCCCCTCCCGGGGATCTCTCGTGGTGCAGGAAACGGAAAAGCCGTATTCCGGCCGTGCTTCCATAACCTTTCCGATGACAGTTCCCTTGCCTACACCGGAAAAACCGGATACAACAATCAGCTTGCCTTTTTCCTTACTCATCATCTCTCCTTTTCCGATATGCAGCAACACATCATGACTCAAGGTCTCAAAGGTGACGTGTTCCGTGTTTTGCACTTTAAAAAAATTCCGGATTATTAAGAACCGGATTCCCGGCAGCGGACCGCAATGGTTTCGGGCAGAAGAGCACTCAGAACAATTCTCTCCGTATCCGTAATAATGACGCCCTTGGTTTTTCTTCCCTGGGTGGCATCCACTGCCTGCCCGGCATCCCTGGCATTCTGGACAAGTCTCTTGACCGGCGCAGAATCCGGACTCACTACTGCGACAATCCGGTCCGCATTCACCATGTTTCCGAATCCGATATTAATCAGCTTACTCAAGGTTCTGCACCTGCTCCCGGATCTTTTCGATCTCTGTTTTCAGATCGATGGCAGCGGCTGAAACTTCCAGATGACTGCATTTGGAAAGAGTGGTATTGGCTTCCCGGTTCATTTCCTGCGCCAGGAAATCCAGGCGCCGGCCGACACCTTCCCCTGTTTTGCTGGTCAGGGCTTCCCTGACAGCGCGGATATGGCTGCGCAGGCGCACCATCTCTTCATCTACGCAGACTTTATCCGCGAAGATGGCCACTTCTGTCATCAGTCTTGATTCATCTACAGAAGTATTCTCCAGAAGTTCCCGGATTCTGGCCGCCAGTTTTTCCTCATACTCGGCTACGGTTTCCGGAGAACGGGCTTCAATAAAAGCCACCTTCTCCTCCATGCCCGAAAGCTTCCCAAGAATGTCCTCTGCCAGCATGCCGCCCTCCCTCAGGCGCTGTTCGGCAAAGGCCGTGCAGGCGCTGTGCAGTGCTTCTTCCAGCAGCGGCCAGGAAGCCTCTTCATCTTCATCCGGATGTTCCATGGTAAATACATCCGGCATGGAAGCCAGTCTGGATGCCGTCAGGTCGAAGGGGAGGCCGCAGGTCTCGCTGATCTGCCGTACATATGTGGTATATTCCTCCGCCAGTGCGGCATGGTAATGGAGCTTTGCTGCGTCGTCCGCGAATTCCTCTGTGCTGACATAGAGATCGACCTTTCCCCTGGAAGCGTATTGCTTGATCAGGGAACGGATCCGGCTTTCAAACAGGTTGAACCTTTTGGGCATTTTCATGCTCAAATCCAAGTACCGGTGGTTGACCGATTTGATCTCCACGACGATCCTGCGCTGCTCATTGGCTGCTTCTGCGCGGCCAAATCCTGTCATACTTCTGACCATCTTCCTGCCCTCCCGCTGCAGTTGACGAAATAATCAAATTTCATTATAATCCGTGCAGAACATTTCGTCAAGAAATGAGTGGAAGGAATCTAGGGAGGAGAAGTACTATGGCTCTGGATGGTATTACTGTTGCGAACCTGGCTCATGATATACAGGAACGGCTGTCCGGCGGACGTATCAGCCGCATTGCCCAGCCGGAAGCGGATGCCCTGCTTCTGACATTTAAGACCCGGAAAGAAACGGTCAGGCTGTATCTCTCTGCCAGCGCCAGCCTTCCCCTGGCCTATTTTACGGAGAAGAACAAGCCGAGCCCGGCCGCAGCTCCGAACTTCTGCATGCTGCTCCGGAAGCATATCGGAAACGGGCGGCTTCTGTCTGTCACGCAGCCGGGGCTGGAGCGGATCCTGCGGTTCGAAATCGAACACCTGGATGAGATGGGTGATCTGAAGCGTAAATTTCTGATTCTGGAGCTGATGGGAAAATACTCCAACCTGATCTTCACAGATGATGCCGGCACCATTATTGATGCTGTCAAGCATGTCCCCTCCAGCGTCAGCTCGGTACGCGAAGTGCTGCCGGGACGTCCCTATTTTGTCGCAGACACTACGCATAAACTGGATCCCACAGAAATTTCTGAAGAGGTTTTTCTGGATCAGGTCTGCAGCCAGCCCATGAATATTGCCAGGGCGCTCTCCTCCCGGCTGACAGGCATCAGCGTTCTGTTCGGCCAGGAACTGGCAGCCAGGGCAGGACTGGAAGGTGACCGTCCCATGCAGGCCCTGGAACTGCATGAAAAGCTGCATCTCTTCCACACCTTCTCTCTTCTGCGGGAGGATATCAGCACCGGCCGTTTTGATCCCTGCGTCTTCTACCAGCAGGGAGAACCGGTGGAATTTGCCGCTTTTCCGCTGACCATCTTCGGGAACTGCGAAACCCGGCACATGCAGGATGTCAGCGAAGCCCTGGAGATTTACTACGCCGAAAAAGACCGTGTCACCAGGGTACGCCAGAAATCCGCCGATCTGCGCCACGTCGTACAGACGGTTCTGGAGCGGGACATGAAAAAATACGATCTCCAGTGCAGGCAGAGAACAGATACGGAAAAGCGGGAAAAATACCGCATCTGGGGCGAACTGATCCAGGCATACGGCTACAACGTAGAGCAGGGGGCATCCTCCATGACAGCGGAAAATTATTACGACGGCGGGAAGGAAATCACTATCCCTCTGGATCCGCAGCTAACGCTGCAGGAAAACGCCGTACGGTATTATGAACGCTATAATAAGCTGAAGCGTACGGAAGAAGCTCTCCGGACCCTTCTGGAAGAAACCGAAGCGGAAATCGAGCATCTGCGTTCCCTGCAGGTAGCCCTGGAGATCGCCCAGGATGAAAACGACCTGGCGCAGATCAAAGCGGAAATGCAGGAAGCCGGTTATATCCGCAGGCGGCAGCTTCCCGGTAAGAAGAAGGAAAAAATCGTCAGCCGGCCTTTTCATTATGTTTCTTCAGACGGCTTCCATATTTATGTCGGGAAAAACAACCTTCAGAATGAAGAACTCACATTTCAGTTCGCCAACGGCGGAGACTGGTGGTTCCACGCGAAAGGGATCCCGGGATCCCATGTGGTGGTAAAAACCGAAGGAAAAGAACTTCCTGACCGCGCTTTCGAAGAAGCCGGAGCCCTGGCGGCTCTGTATTCCAGCGAGAAACAAGCAGACAAGGTGGAGGTGGATTATATCCAGCGAAAGCATGTGAAAAAGCCGGCCGGAACAAAGCCCGGCTATGTAATCTATCACACAAACTATTCCCTGATGGCAGAACCGGCTCTGGCCCGGAAGCTGAAGCGGGTGGAGGAATAATCCTCCACCCGTTTTCTTATGGCACAGGAACTGCGCACAGAATGTGCAGGCGCACCTTTTTATACATAATTACCCAGCAGGAAAAAGCGGCTGGCTTCCCGGCGAATCCCGGAAAGGGCGTATTTTACGTTCGGATCCAGCAGGCTGCCTTCCAGTTCGATGAAAAAGCGATATTCAAAATTCCTTCCGGGCAGCGGCCGGGATTCGATCTTCGTCATGTTCAGTCCCTGCAGAGTGATATGGGAAAGCAGCTTGTAAAGGACACCGGTTTCATGCCGGCACTCGAAGCAGATCCGGATTTTACCAGCCTGCCGCAGAAAAACATGCTTCCTGGTCACAATATGGAACCGGGTGGTATTGCCCGGATCATTGGCAATGCCCTCTGCCAGGATTTTCAGGCCATAAAGTTCCCCGCACAGTTCGCTGGCAATGGCCGCCTGGTCCGCCAGTCCGTCTGCCACCAGCTTCTTGGCACTGGCAGCCGTGTTGCTGAACGGAACGCGGTTCCAGTCAGGATGCCCTTCGAGAAATTCACTGCACTGCAGCAGTCCCTGCGGATGGGAATACACGGTTCTGATTCCGGAAAGCTCAGCTTCCGGAAGCCCCAGAAGAACGTGCCGGATAGGAATGTCGAGCTCCGCAACCGTCTTGATTCCGTACTTCACCTGCAGATCCAGAACATCTCCTACGGAGCCGCCTGTTGTATTTTCAACAGGAAGCACACCAAAATCCGCCAGACCGGATTCCACGGCAGACGCAGCGGCTTCAAAGCTGTGTACGGAAAAAGCCTGCGCCTCTTTGCCGAAATATTTCCGGAGCGCCTGATGGCTGTAGGCACCTTCTACTCCCTGATAAACAATCCTGGCATCTTGTGTTTCCAGACAGTCCACCGGAAGAAAGCCATCAGGAATACCGCCTGTTTCCGGATCCCGGGAGGCAGCTTCACAGATCAGCCTTGCCCGTTCTTCTATGGATTCCTGTATCTGGCGTTCCAGCTCTTCGATCCGGTTTTCCATGCATCTGTCCTCCGGGGAAAAAAGAAAGGGGATCGTTTTCCGATCCCCTTGAATGCGTAGCGGAGGAGAGATTTGAACTCCTGACACCACGGGTATGAACCGTGTGCTCTCGCCAACTGAGCTACTCCGCCAAAGTGGGACCTACAGGGCTCGAACCTGTGACCCTTTGCTTGTAAGGCAAATGCTCTCCCAGCTGAGCTAAGATCCCTTGCTGTCTGACCGACAACATACTGAATTATACAGACCGAACGGCAAAATGTCAAGCGGTTTCTGAAAAGATTTTCAGACTGGTTTTCAGAGACATTTTCCAAGTCTTTCCACCTCATTAAAAACCTGAAAGACAGATTTCTTAGATTTTTCACTTGCCACCCGGTCATTTTTCGATTATAATGATAAGAAGCATGTCCGCAGGGAACTGTTTTCCGAACAGTGCCTTCCCTGCCTGTCATGTTAAAGATTATGAAGGAGGCAAATACAATGAAGAAATTTGCAGTATTACTTTTGGCCGGCGTTATGGCATTCAGCTCCCTGACTGTTCGTGCGGCAGAAACCGGAACCACACAGAATTCCGGCTTCAGCCTGGATCTCTCCAGTGTGACTGATCTTCTGAACAGCGACAAGCTGCAGTCCCTCAGCCTGGATTCCTTCGACGTCCGCAAGCTGGATATCGACAGCCTGGTCCAGAAGGCCCGTACCAGTGAATATGTAAAGAACCTGGATGTTTCCAAGCTGAACCTGGGAGCAGCCGTCGGTCTTCTGAAGGATTCGGAAGTACTGAACATGCTGGGTCTGGAAAAGGTAAATATGGGAGAAGTCCTGAACGCCCTGAAGAACGAGACCATCGTCAAGAAGGTTCTGGAATGGGCCGCCAGCGCAGCTAAAGGCGAATCCATTGCCGAGAGCGTAAAATCCTTTGTGAAGACGGACGCCATCCGGGCGATCATCACCAAGATCATCGACGGGAAGGATCCAGCCGCGGTTCTGAAGGGTCTGGATTCCAAGAACATGAAGCCTCTGCTTCAGAAGGGTCTTACCGCCCTGTTCAGCGAGCAGCAGCTGCCTGCGGAAGGCACCGAGCTGACCGAAGAGGAGCAGCAGGATGCCGATATCGCGGAAGCGGCGGGCACTCTGCTGAGCGACAGTCTGAAGGCTCTGCTGGGCAACTAAAGAGCAGTTTCATAAAGAGCAGAATAAGAAAACGGGTGAGTCAGGATTTCCGGCTCACCCGTTTTCTTATTCTGCATGTATTCCCGTCTTACTTTACGATCACCCGGATTCTCTGGAACTGACCGTTCTGGGCGTAGACGTACACATAGCAGCGTCCCTGCTTTTTAGCCCGCAGACGGCCGGTTTTTGCTCCCACCACGGCAACCGAGTTGTTGGTGCTCTCAAACCGAAGGGCACGATGAGACTTTACCTTTCTTTTGCTGCTGGCGGGTACCCCCTTCGCCTTCAGGTGAATCAGCTGGTTCTTTTTCAATGTAACAACTTTATTCCTGTAAGCCGTTAGCTTTACAGCCTTGTAGTTGCAGGTCGTCCCGCCGTTGGTAATTGCGTGAACCATGGTGGAGGTGGCAATCACTCTCCGTTCCGACCCCTTCTTGGCCGTCGCCAGAATAAAATACTTATAATAGCGCCCAGGCTTCAGGTTCTTCT
>CACZQT010000367.1 GCA_902783295.1 uncultured Lachnospiraceae bacterium | reverse complement strand
GGAAACCGGCAGGAAGAAAGGAGAACTGTAAACATGAAGAACCTGAAGAAGAGTCTGTGCGTTCTTGGCCTGGGGATGCTGCTGGCTGGTTTTGCAGCCATGCCGGTAAAGGCCGGGGAACCGATCGACCTGAACACGTATCTGATGGAGAACACGGAGCTCGTGGAGAATTCCTGGACGCATGCGATGAACCGCACGCTTCCCTCGAATCCCATGGGGTCCAACCTGAATCTGCTGCCCGGATATCTCGCCTATACGATGGAGAGCGGCCGGACCATTAAACTGTATATTCCTCAGTATGCTGCGCTGCGTAATTATATTTACGTGATCGCACTGCCGGACGGTGTGGAAGATACCTATGCTTTCCTGCAGGAAAAAGGATGGATTGACATTGCTGATACGTACGGTGAACTGCTGTTCGTTCTGGAACCTGCGGACGGCAAGTGGGGGACTCCGGAAGAAGAAGCCGGTTATCTCTATGACTGCCTGCACGCCAATATCGGCAATGATAACTTCGGAACCCGCGAAACCGATGCCGGCGGCCTGTGCCAGTCCGGTGCTATCGCCACTGAAGACGGTTATTCCGTTACCGTATTCTCCGGCCACTCCTGCAACTATTATGTAGGATACGGCGAAGGCTGCGCTGTGCTGGAGTCCTGGACGGCCAATAACCCCATTTTTGTTGCCGGTCAGGCGTTCCTGGGCGGAGCGAGTGTAGGGGAAGAGGCTCTGAATGCTGCGGCTGCTGTTGCGTACAACGGCATCAACAATGGCGGTTACTATCCCGGTTTTGACGATGAGACCTTCCTTGCCACTCTGAAGGCTTTGAAAGATGAAGGTCTGATTGCCAGCGATCAGTTTATCACCAACGCGGATATTGCTGCTCCTACCTTGTTTGCCGGTTATGCGGAAGATGACCCCAGTATCGCATACTGGAAAGGTGTTAACGACTGTGTGGAAGCAGACGAGGACGGCGTGTTCTGGCAGGATATCGATTCGGATGCTTTCCAGACCCGCTATACCAACAGCGAATTCAAAGCATGGGAAATCGGTCATGGCCTGTCTGCAGTCAAGGTGACTGAGAATGCAGACCTGAGCGCTGCCGATCTGCGTGCTTTCCTGGGCATCTACACCCGCTACACCAACCCCTTTGCCTACAGTAACACCCTGGGCGTGAGAACCGATTATTACACTACCGCTCTGGCTGCCCGTGCCGCTGCGAGTGCCGGGGAAGTCGCGGCCAGCTATACGTACAAGAATGCTGACGGTGAAGAAAAGCCGACAGACGTTTATGCTCTGGAGAAGACCCGCCTGACCGTTCCCGAGATTGGTGAGACCGGTGATTTCTATGTCTGCATCTATGGCTATCAGGACAACAACCAGGATGAGATGCTGGATCCTACAGAGATCTTCTTCTACATCCCCGACAGTGCCAAGGCAGCCGGCAAGCCGGTTCCTGTACTGGAAATGTGTCCCGGCGCCGGCCAGCAGTCCACCACGATTTTTGACGTGTCCCAGTACTGGGCTATCGCTAACGACAACGGTTTTGCGTTGGTTATCATTTCCGGAAACTCCAACTGCTCCCGTTCCGCTCTGGCTGTTCTGACGGAAAATGTTGCAGGGGATGCCGGGATTGAATGCGACCTGACCCGTGTTTATGGCAGCGGCCATTCCGCCGGCAGCGGAGCCATCAACGGACTGGTTCACTCTACGGAAAACGACGTGTTTGCTGCCTGCTCCAGCACTTCTATGCCGAATGGCCTGAATACCTGGACAGGTACAGAATATGTTCCCACCTTCCTGATGGTCGGCCAGGCTGATATCAGCGAAGCTTATCCTGGAGCACGTGTGGGTGATCTGGTTCCCGAACCCTGGGAAGTCAGTGAAGATCCCGAAATCAATTTTGCCATCCACAACTGGCTGACTCACCTGCTTGCTGTTGACGGCATTACCCTGGATTACACTCCGAACGACAAGGAAAGCTTCCTGGAGACCTGCTCCGATTATAATGAGACAGGTTTCACACATACTTACACCTTCTCTGATGATAACGGTGTGGTGATTGCCCGGTTCGGACGTACTATGACACGTGAACATAACTGCATGCCTCAGGAATTCCGGCTTGCCTGGGATTTTGTGAAGCACTACAGCCGGAACGAAGACGGCACCCGCTGGTACAGCGAGTCCGCTTTTGAAGAAGACGATGCTGTTCAGATTGTACAGGGCGAACCGATTGTTCTGGAGTGATCCCTTTATTTTGAACTGACTTAGGCCAGAGTAAAACATGAAAGCATCCCGTGGATACGGATTCTCACGTATCTGCGGGATGCGTTCTTGAATTGCGGAGGAAATGATGATAAAGGCAATTATCCGCACTGCCGGACTGGGAGAGATGGCGTTCCGCCTGTATCCGGAGTATGCTCCGGATACGGTGGCCAGCTTCTGCAAAGATGCTGCAGAAGGTTTCTATGACGGGCTGCTCTGGTTCCGGTGCCAGGAAGGCTATGTGATTCAGAGCGGCAGCCCTGACAATAACATTGATACAGACAGTGATTTTCATCTGAAGGGGGAATTCCGGGAGAACGGGGTGGATAATCCTCTGAACAATCTCCGCGGAGCCTTAGGGCTTGGGCGTGACAACGATCCGGATACAGCCGGAACACAGTTCTATGTTGTCCACCGGGACCTGCCTCATCTGGACGGGCGTTATTGTGTGTTTGGCACGATGCTGTACGGATTCGACGTACTGGATGCTATCGCCTGCCGGGAGACCAGAGGGAAAGAAAGCTGGTATTATCCGCTCGATCCTCCCGTGATAGAACATATCCTTATCGAGATGGAGGAGGGCGATAAGCTTCCGCCTTTGAATCGACTTCCCTGACAGCTGCGAGGTTATCTGCCATCCACAGGAGGTATCCTGGATGCGTACGTGTGCGGAGAGGAAGGTGTCTTACGTGCCTAGCTTTGCTTCGCCTCACAAGGCACGTAAGAATCAGAGGCGATTCTTGAAATGCGTCGCCTGAAATGATATGATTACAGCACAAAAAACTGAAGGGGACTGAAAAATGTATTATACAAATGTGCTGGATCTGATCGGGAATACGCCGCTTCTTAGCTTGGAGGAGACTACAGGGCTGAACATTTACGCCAAAGCGGAATTTCTGAATCCGGGCGGCAGCATAAAAGACCGGATTGCCCTGGGGATGATTGAGGCTGCAGAGAAGGATGGACGGTTAAAACCCGGGATGACGATTATCGAACCTACTTCCGGCAATACAGGCATCGGACTTGCACTGTGCGGTGTCCGGAAAGGCTACCGCGTGATCATCGTGATGCCGGAGAACATGAGCGAAGAACGCAAAAAGATCATACGCGCGCTGGGAGCGGAACTCGTGCTCACGGATCCTAAACTGAGTATCGGAGGTTCTGTGGATAAGGCCATGGAGATGGCTGCAAGCTCTCCGGATTATTTTGTGCCGCAGCAGTTTCAGAATCCGGCCAATCCGGCGACGCATTACCGGACGACAGCCGTCGAGTTGGTGCAGCAGCTGGGGAAAAGGATAGATGTTTATGTATCCGGCGTGGGCAGCGGAGGCACATTGCAGGGTGTGGCGCAGTATCTTCTGGAGCAGAATCCGGACTGCAAGATCGTCGCGGTGGAGCCGCTGAATGTTTCTGCCCTGCTGGGAGATGAGCCGGGGCTGCACCAGATTCAGGGAATCGGGGATGGCTTTATTCCGGATATTCTGGATACCTCGATCATTACGGATATCGTAGAAGTCTCGGACGATGACGCCATTCATACTGCCCGCGAACTGGCCAGAATACAGGGACTGCTGGTGGGGACATCCTCCGGTGCCAATGTATGGGCCGCGAAGAAAATGGCTGAGAAATACGGGAAAGACAAGAATATTGCAACGGTTCTGCCGGACCGCGCAGAGAGATATTTCAGTACCTCATTGATCTGATGAAACATGGTAAAAGGGGACAGGCAGAAACGTCCTCCTGTCCCAAAACTCCTCTTGTACCATAAAAGCCGCCTGTCAGACCCGGCGTGGGCTGACAGGCGGCTTTTGCGTGGAGACAAAGGACCGTCCCCTGTCTCCGTGTTTTCTGCTGCAGTTTTATGAAGTTATTGCTTTGCAGACCGGTTGAACAGCTTTGATGTAAAGCTTTTTACCGCAGGTATGTTCGAAACGATGGAAAAGATTGTGCAGAGCAGCAGGACGATGGTGATCGGGCGGCCGAACAGCGCGACGACCTTATTGTCTGCGGAAGCCGCCAGCGAAATGGCACGGCGGAAGTTGGAATCCATCATGCCGCCAAGCACTAATCCCAGAGTCATGGGAGCCACTGGATATCCGCGGGAGCGCATCACGAAGCCCAGAATTCCGAAGAAGAACATCAGGGCTACGTCGAAGAGGCGGTTATTGCAGGCATAAGCTCCGATTACGCAAAGCAGAGCAACGATCGGCAGCAGGACCTTTTTCGGAACGTTGATGACCTTGGAAAGGTGAGGGGCTACCAGGAGACCAAGCAGCAGCAGGAATATGCATCCGATAAAACCACCGCCCAGGATGGCGTAAAAACTGTCGGCGCTTCTCATCAGGAAGGTAGGGCCGGGCTGCAGGCCGTGTACGTAGAATACCGAAAGGATGATGGCGGTAACCGCATCTCCGGGGACCGCAAGGGTCAGCATGGGGATCAGAGCGCCGCCGATGCAGGCATTATTGGCACTTTCCGAAGCCACGATACCTTCCACGGCACCTTCGCCGAACGGCCGCGAAGGTTTCTTCACAATGCTCTTCGCCTGGGAGTATGCCAGGAAAGCGGCTACCGGGCCGCCGGCGCCGGGAAGAGCTCCGACAAATGTTCCGATCAGACAGTAATACAGGCTGACCCAGAAATGCTTCAGCATATCTTTGATCTTTACAACCTGATGCGTGATGCTGTTTACTGTAGCATCCAGCTGGCCTCCGAAGATCACGCTGAGGATTTCTGCAAAACCGAACATTCCGACAAGTGCAGGAACCGTGGGGATTCCGGCGTTCAGATTGCGGAAACCGAAGGTAAGCCTGGGCGTGCCAAGTACGGAGTCCATACCGATCATGGCGAAGAAAAGGCCGAATACCGCGCTGACGAGGCCTTTGGAGAAGTTCTTGGAGGTAAGTCCGCCGACAGTGGTCAGGCCGAACAGCGCCAGCAGGAAATAATCCATGGGCTGGAATTTCAGGGCAATGGAAGTGATGGGCTGGGCCAGGAGCGCCAGCGCGACAAGCCCGAATACCGATCCGACGAAGGAGTAGACGGTGGCATACTTCAGAGCTTTGTAGGCTTCACCTCTCTTGGCAAGAGGATAACCGTCCAGGGTGGTAACTACGGAAGCCGGGGCTCCGGGGATGTTCAGCAGGATGGCGGAAAGCGCGCCGGAGAACACACCTACGACATATACGCCCATGATCGTTGCGAGCGCGTCAGTGGCGGACCAGGTATAGGTGATGGAAACCAGCAGTGCGGTTGCCATCGAGACAGACAGGCCGGGAATCGATCCTACAAAAAGCCCTGCCAGGCTTCCGGCTCCGCAAAGAAGAATAAAACGAATGTTGAGAAAATACTGTAAGCTTCCGAGCAATGCATTCATTTTTCTTCCTCCTATGGCAGACGTACGTTCAGCCCTTTGCCGAACAGCAGGAAAATGGCTGCCGTCGTTATCACGGCAAGCAGGATCACTTTCCACCACTTTCTTTCTCCCAGATATACAAACAGGCCTGCAAGATAAAGAATGGATGCAGGAATAAAATGAATTACGGGGAGAAGGAAATAGTACACGATCGAGGCGCCGATCAGAATGAATGCTCCCGGAAGATTGTGCTTTTCCTTCGCCGGTTTACTATCGGCACCTTCCGCAGCTTTCTGCTCTCTTCTGGCATCAGCAATCAGCGAAATGGTAAGCAGCAGGCCGAATACTGAAATCAGAACCGGAAAAAGGAAGGGGGAAAGCTTCCATTCGGACGTATTCCTGTCAAAATGATGGTGATACAGAGAATAGCCCAGAAGTCCTGCCGAGCACAGCCCGACGAATATACCATCCTGGAAGCTCCGCATTTTCAGCAGGCTTTTTTTGTTTTTATTTTCCATAAAAGAATCCTCCGGGTTTTAAGGTAAAACAACGGGCGGCGAAAAGCCGCCCGCAATGTTTCGCTTAAATGTAATTAAGGTCTGGCAATTTCGAAATCTTCCGGGCTGTTGATCGTAGCGCCGGCGTCAAACAGCAGCCAGGATACGGTAGCTTCCCATCCGCTCAGGAAAGCCTTGATATCTTCAACCGTCGTGTATTTTTCGTACAGCTTGTCAATGCAGTTTTCGGTCATGAACTTGTCAAAGTCAGGATCCTTAACAGCTTCCAGGGCCGCATTGCGCAGGACTTCGCGGATTTCTTCCGGTACGTCGTTTTTCACGATCAGGCTCAGCGGATTGTAGGGGATATTCAGATAATAGTCGCTGTCGGGAATCACAGAACCCAGTGCAGGGATGTCCGGATAGTTCTCCAGCTGGGTGGTGGAGCAGACACACAGAGCCTTCAGATCGCCGCTTTCGATATAGGACCTTACGGTGGAGAAGTTGGCGTTGGTGAACACCACCTGGTTGCCCAGAACAGCAGTGATGCCTTCTGCGCCGGAAGCATAAGCGGTCAGAGCCGGTTCATAACCGAACTGGTTCAGGATCAGGGCCTGTACATGGCCGGATCCGCCGGGGCCGGTGTAGCTCATCTGGATCTTGTTGGGGTTGGCCTTGATGTCTTCCAGCAGTTCTTCGATGGTATTGTATTTGGAATCCTTGGCGACTACGATCACCTTGGGGTCGTTGGCAACAGTGATGATGGGTTCGAAATCAGCATAGCTCAGTTCGCTGATGCCCATGACACGCCAGGTTCCGATCGTTTCAGCCGTAAACATAACGGTGTAGCCGTCGGAATCGGAGTCAATGCAGGACTGGCCGCCGACAGAGCCGGAAGCTCCGGATACGTTTTCAACTACAATAGACTGACCCAGCTGCTTTTCCATAGCGATGGCAAACTGACGGCCTACAAGGTCCGTGGTGCCGCCGGCACCGTAAGGTACGATCATGGTGATGGCTTTCTTGGGATAGTCAGCCGCCTGTGCAGATGTGGAAGCACTGATCATAAGACCTGCAGCCATTACCACTGCGAGAAGAGCAGAAACAACTTTTTTCATTGTGATTCCTCCTTTTGAGAAAATATATATGTCCTCTGTCCGCCGTCTTTTTGAACCCGGCCGGCAGAGCAGCATCCTTTTAAATAAGCGCGTTCTGGCGAAGCAGTTCTTCCTGGATGGCTGTGATATCCGCGGATCCTGTCCTGGCCTGGACGGCAGCAGCTATACCGGCCCCGTGTCCCGTGGCGAAGCAGGTACCCATGACCCGGGCGGCTGCCATGGCCTGCTGGTCTGCGGAAATCAGCCGTCCGGCCCCATAGAGGTTTTCCGTATCCCTGCTCTGCAGGCATCTCAGGGGGATTTCGTAATAACTTCCGTGCGGAACATCCAGGTATGTGGCACCTTCCTTCAGACCAAGATGTATTTCCGGCTTAAATCCTCCGCGGCCTATGCTGTCCGGGAATTTATGGCGTTCCAGAACATCTTTTGCGGAGAGAGTGTATTTCCCGGCCATTCTCCGGGTTTCCCGGAAACCGATAGACGGTCCGATTACCGTCAGCTCGCATTTTTCCATCCCCGGCATAAACCGGCGGAAAGCTTCGATATAATACAGAGCCTGTCCCCGGGTAAATTTTTCCATTTCCGTCACTTCTGCAGCAGAAAGACCGGTAGGTATTACAGAGGGAAGCAAAACCTGAACTTCGCTGGATCCGGACATGACCTGGATGAAACCGCGTTCCCGGGTCAGATGGGGGATTCCTGCAGCTTTCCCTGCCTTCACTGCCCGCTCGACAGCGGCCGGAGACATGTCCTGCGATGTATCTACGCCTGCCAGACGGAAAGGAAGAGTGGCTGCCATGACCTGGCCGTCTGCATTCCCCCACATGGTCTCCGCTCCGGCCAGATGAGCCAGGTTGGCATCTCCGGTAGCGTCGACAAAGACTTTGGCTTTTATCGAGAAGACTCCCTCGTCATCCACGCAGTCCACACGGACAATCTGATTCGCTTCTCTCACGGCTCCTGTGATCGTGGCATGCAGCAGGTACGGTACCTGAAAGCGGTCCATCAGGTTGTCCAGTGCTACCTTCAGGTATTCCGGTTTATACTGGACGTTTTTGTTGCCGGTTGCAGAGATAATAATCTCTGTTGCTTTGGGAGAAAGCCTGTCCATCTCTTCCTGAAGCAGGTCGCTGACACCGGCTACGCATTTCTGCGGGTTTTCCCCGCAGGTGTAGAGACCGGTAAAAGCACCGACGCCGGCATGTGTCCCTTCGCCGCCTAAGAACGCGTTCCGCTCGATCAGCCATACTGAGGCTCCGCTCCGGGCGGCTCCTATGGCTGCGGCCACTCCTGCAGTTCCTCCGCCCGCTGCCAGGACATCCGCTTCATACTCACGTTTCATTTTGATTCCTCGTACTGTTTTTCAGATGCCTGCATGGTTATCTGGGAATATAACGGTCAAAAACATCGTGGCTTTACAATAGCACGAATGTTGCCACATGTAAAATATTGTGTTATTATCGTATCGATAGGAATTTCTTATATATAAATGGAATTCTCCTCCCTGTTACATATGATCCGGAGGTGTCTTATGCAATTGTCTCAAATGCGGTATTTTCTGGAGATTGCCAAAACCGGCAGTATCTCAGCAGCTGCCAGAAATCTGTACCTGTCCCAGCCGTCCCTGTCTCAGGCGATCAAAAACCTGGAGGAGGAACTGGAAATACAGCTTCTGGTGCGGCATTCCAAATCCGTTTCTCTGACAGATGCGGGAGAACAGTTTGCAGCGCAGGCAGAACGTATCATAGGTTCTGTGGACCAGCTGAACGATCTGATGCAGCGGAATTCACAGCTGCTTTCCGGACGCCTCCGGCTGGGGGTTCCCTGGGTAGCCGGGTATCTGGGACTTTTTACCCTGCTGCGGCGGTATCATCAGGCGATGCCCGGCGTCGAACTGCTGCTGACGGTAGATGGGAGCAGTACACTGCTGAAACTGCTGGAATCCAGGCAGATTCACGGATGCTTTGCGATTGCCACTCCGGGCGAACTGCTCCGGTATAGTGCGTGCAGCTTCAGGAAAATCAATGAGGACCAGTATATGGCTCTGGTTCCAAAGGACAATCCGCTTTCCGAAAAAGAAAAGCTTTCTGTGCAGGATCTGGATGGTCAGACACTGATCATGCCCTCCCGGAATACCAGTTTCTCTCAGCAGCTGAGCCATGCCATTCTGTCCGCCGGTATTACTACCAGCACTCTTTGCGAAACCAGCCATTCCGATGTTGTCAGCCAGCTGGCGGGAGAAGGCCTGGGGATCGGATTTTCATCTACGGCTGCCTATAACTGCCCGGAAACCTGCCAGCCGGTCCCGTTGGCTGAGCCTATCTACCGCACGATCTATTATGTAACTCTGCAGGAATTAATGGATTATCCTACGGTGCAATCTTTTACGAACTATGTGGAGCACTACACTTTTCGGGGGTGAGCAGGACAGTGGAAGCCTGAAAAAATGCCGATGGCGTTCTTGAATCAGATTGCTGCCGTGCAGGGATTGAAGCCGCCCGGGATTTCGGATATAGTACAGAAAAATGCGCCTGCCGGAGCGGCGCAACAGGCCGGCAGCGCCTTAGACAGGAGCGGAAAGGGCTATGCGAAGGAACTGGTAAGATACGCTCTCAACCTCGGCCGGGAGACCGGGATGAAAGCCGTCCGCCTGGACGTTCTGGAAGGAAAT
>CACZQT010000366.1 GCA_902783295.1 uncultured Lachnospiraceae bacterium | reverse complement strand
TGTGCTTCCTACGCAGGCGCAGACCGAAGAAACAGAGCCTGCAGTGACGGAACCCATTGCAGCGGACCCGGCAGAGACAGAACCCGTAAAGGCGGAAAATCATAACCTGATGCCTTCCGGAGGAATCGGCAGTGTGGTTCCTACGACCGCGGAAACGCTGGCAGAGGAAACCCTTGTGCCGGAAACAGAAGCGCCGGAGCCTGTGCCTGTTTCTGGAACGGAAGCTTCGGAAAGCGAAACGCCGGCGGAGGAAACCATAAGCGCAGAAACGTTACCGGCGGAGACGCTGCCGGCGGAATCATTACCGGCGGAAACGGAAGTTCCGGAACCACCCGTTCCGGAGACATCCTACACAGCGGATACTGCAGCGGGAGAATCCGGAAAAGAACTCTCATACCGCAAAGCCATGGAATTCATGGAAGCGGGAGATTACGATATGGCCATCGCCATTCTGGAGATCCTGGGAGATTACAGCGACAGCCTGGTTCAGCTGGCGGTGGCGAAAAATGCCAAACAGCAGACCGTTTACGACCAGGCAGCCGGTATGATGGAAGCCGGGCAGTATGAAGCTGCCAGAGAGGTTTTTCTTACCCTTGGAAATTACAGGGACAGTGCCTTAAAGGCAGTTACCTGCCGGCAGCTACAGGAGGAGCAGGAGGCGAAGGCAAAGCTGGCACAGACAGAGGCTGCCCTGTTTGAGGGCGGTATTGCCGGAAAAGTGGTTTCCGAAGAGGCAGGGCTGGCTGTATACCGTCAGGAGGGGGAGGACTGGGTTCTTCAGTCTACAACCAGGGCACCGCTTTATAAAACACTGGTGATCATCACGGACTCACTGGGAAGGTGTTATCTCCGGGCGGATACAGAAAGGGACACGGATATTTATCTGTTTGAAGATGTATGGAAGCTCCTGGTTTCGGTGAGAGACCGGGGAGAGGACCTGCAGTGGACCGTAACAGAAAGCGGTTTTCTGGTGAACCGGGCGGACAGCAGAAATCCGGGCAGCCGTCTGGAGACGGAGTTTATTGTTCTTTCTGCAGACCAGGTTCTGGGCATTGGCCCGGATGCACCGGAGTGACGGGAGGAAGGTTATGAAACGTTCGGAAATTAACCAGGCTTTGAAGGAGATGGAAGGGATGCTGCAGGAATACCGCGTGTCACTTCCGCCTTTCTGCGGATTCACCCCGGAGACATGGGAAGAACTCGGCAGCGAGTATGATGAGATCCGGGACAACATGCTGGGTTGGGATATTACGGATTATGGCCTAGGGAAGTTCAGGGAAGTAGGGTTCTCCCTGATTACGCTTCGGAACGGAAACCGCAAAATGACGGATAAATACCCCAAGACCTATGCCGAAAAGCTGCTTTACCTGATGGAGGGCCAGTATGCGCCGAATCATTTCCACTGGAGCAAGCAGGAGGATATCATCAACCGGGCCGGAGGCGTTCTGCTGATCCGTGTATTCAATTCCCTGCCGGATGAAAGCGTAGACCGGGTTTCGGATGTGACAGTACATCTGGACGGGGTTGTAAAAGTGGTTCCTGCAGGAACTCAGGTCCGGCTGGCGCCGGGCGAAAGCATCTCCATCCAGCAGGGGCTGTACCATGATTTTGAAGTGGAACCCGGTACCGGAGCTGTGCTGATCGGAGAGGTCAGCGAGTGCAATGATGATAACACGGATAATCATTTTGACCCTCCGGTAGGAAGGTTTCCGGCGATCGAAGAAGACGAACCGCCCTACCGGCTTCTCTGCAATGAATATCCGCCGGCAAAAGTCTGAGGAGGTTTTATGAAAGCACCCTTTTCTCCCTGGCTCGATGCCTGTCTGCCGTCTTTGCGGCAGATTGTGGACGGGCTGGGGAAAGAATATGAATATGTAAGCATTCTGGCCACGGATTCCTGCGGTTATAATGTAAGTATCTCACAGGCCAGTAAAAGTGTTTCCAATTCCAACCTCACTACAGAGCGGGGGTGTGTCATCCGGGTATGCCGCAGCGGATTATTCAGCGAGGCAGCTTTTAATGACTGGAATCCTGAAAAACCGCAGGAAGTACTGGACCGGGTGAAAAAGAATCTGGCGGCGCAGTTCCGGCTGCTGGAGGCATCCGGGACTCTTGTTTATGAAACGCCTTTGCTTTCGGATGAGCCTCTGGTCCTGTTCGTAGAGAAGGACGTTGAAATCCTGCCGGAAGAAACGGATCTCGAAGCGCTGACGGAGACCATGACAGCTCTTTCGGACGAAGGAATGAGAACAATACCGGGCGCTGTAGACTGCGGGATCAGAGCATTGTCCACGCATATTTCCAAACTCTTCCTGACAAAGAACCGTTTTCTCCGGCAGAGTTATGTATACACAGAAGGAACCGTTGTGGCATTTTCTCCGTCCAAAGACGGGGATACCAAGCTGGTGTATTCCGGTGTATCCGGCTGCGGAGGAACGGAGATCCTGGAAGGTCTCAAAGAAAAGCTTGCAGAAGCTCCGAAGACCATGGAAGAAATGCTGTCTTCCGAGCGGGTTGTTCCCGGGGAATATGAGATCATCGCGGATCCGGGCATCGCGGGGCTGATTGCTCATGAAGCCTTCGGACACGGGGTTGAGATGGACATGTTTGTAAAAAAACGTGCCCTTGGAGCGGAATACATCGGCAAACGGGTCGGTTCCGATCTGGTGACAATGCATGAAGGCGCTCTCTGCGCCGAAAGCGTAACGGCCTATGCATTTGATGACGAAGGAACCCTGGCCGGTGATGTAACGGAAATTGACCATGGAATTCTGAAAACCGGGATCTGCGATGCACTGAGCGCCGCGCGTCTGGGGGTCGAACCGACCGGGAACGGAAAGCGGCAGAATTATTCACACAAAGTATATACAAGGATGACAAATACCCTGTTCGAACCGGGTACTGACTCCCTGGAGGATATGATTGCCTCAGTATCCCATGGCTATCTGCTGCGGGGAACGGAGAGCGGTATGGAGGATCCCAAGCACTGGGGAATCCAGTGCATTATTTCCCGGGGGTATGAAATCCGCGACGGAAAGCTGACGGGAAAAGTAGCAGCTCCGCTTGTTATGACCGGCTACGTTCCGGACCTGCTTGGGAATATCTCCATGGCAAGCCGGGATCTGGCGGTAGAAGGCAACGGATACTGCGGCAAGGGATATAAGGAAATGGTAAAAGTGGCGGACGGAGGCCCGTACCTGAAGACGAAAGCGAGACTTGGGTGATGACAGATAAAATTAAGAATAAGCTCATAGCCCTTGGCCCGGACGCCTGGGAACTGAAGGAGACCCTCCGGGAAGGATGGGAGTTTTACTTTATACGCCACAGGCTGGATCAGAACCGGGTGGTGGATACGCGGACGATCGAAGTAGTGATCTACCGGGCACTGGAGGACGGCAAATACCTGGGAAGCGCTGCCGGGGAGATTTCTCCCACAGCATCGGATGAAGAGATTGACCGCCTCCTGAAAGATCTTACCTTCCGGGCCGGCCTGGTGAAAAATCCTTTCTACACACTGAACGATAAACCGCTTCCGCCGGTATCCTCGGACGTACCGGAACCGGAAGCTATGGCTGGGGATTTCCTGAAAGCCATGACAGAAGCGGCGGAGACAGAAGAGGCGGATATTAACTCCTATGAGATCTTCGTCAGCCGGATGACAAAGAAGTACTGGAATTCGTGCGGCGTGGAAACTACGTTCTCCTGGCCTTCTTCCATGGTCGAAGTGGTGGTGAACGCCCGGAAAGACGGGCATGAGATCGAAATCTACCGGAATTTTGAATCCGGGACCTGCGATCCGGAACAGCTGAAGCAGGATGTGGAAAAAGCCATGAAAGTGGGCAGGGACCGTCTGGCGGCGGAGCCTATGCCGAAAGCAGAAGGAATCGATGTCCTGTTTTCCGGACACGATGCAAAAGAGCTGTACGGGTATTTCAAAGATCGCATGGCGGCTTCCTTCAAAGTCAGGAAACTCAGCAGCTGGGAAGCGGGACAGCCCATCTGCCCCGGGCAGACAGGGGATAAGCTGACGCTGGAAGCCCTGCCTTCTCTGCCCAATTCTTCCCGGAACATGCCGGTGGATGAAGAAGGGGCTGCGATCGCCCGCCGTTTCCTGATCCGGGACGGCGTGGCGGAGAATTTCTGGGGAGGCCGTATGTTCAGCCAGTATCTGGGGCTGAAGGAAAGCTCTCTGGTTTACAACGTGGCAGCCTGCGGCGGAAGCTGCAGTGAAGAAGAGCTGCGGCAGGGAGACTATCTGGAGCTGGTGGAATTTTCCGATTTCCAGGTGGATCCCGTCGGCGGCGATATTGCCGGAGAAATCCGTCTGGGATATCTGCATAAGGACGGGCAGGTACGGATTGTAACGGGCGGTTCTGTGAGCGGCTCCATGACAGAAGCCATGAAAACAATGAGGATGTCACAGGAGCAGATGCAGGTCAACTCCTGGCTGATTCCTTCCGCAACCAGGCTGGAAGGCCTGCATATTACGGGGATTGTTTAATCAGAATCGTGCGGCAGTGGAAATAAAACGTACTGAACTGCAGCCGGGTAAGGTGTATAAAGGCTGCGGAACAATGCATAGAAGTCAAAATGTACTGATCCGGTCAGTGCACAGGATGTGCTCTCATCAGCTTATCCATCAGAAAGGAGTTTTACCATGAAGAAAAAGATGATCCTTGGAAGTCTGGCACTTTTGACTGCCTTCTTCTTATTCCTTCCCGCCGGAAAGGCAGAGGCGGCTGTAAAGCAGACAGGCGCCACCACCACCGGAGTTACCTTTACCTGGGATGCGAATCTGCATACAGGGAATACGAACTATCAGGACCTGTACTATGAAGTCAGCTGGGGGCCCAGTGCTTCTCAGATCACGAAGACGGCTCAGTGCGGATTAACATCGACGACAAACAGCCTGATAGAATGCACGCCCGGCTGCCAGTACTATGTGAAAGTGGAACTGGTTTATCAGTTTATGAACTCGGCGACTCCCGGCAGATACTCTTGCGGATCGACTACCTGCTATACCAAACCCGGTAAAGTTACCAAGTTCGGAAAGTATGATTTCGGCTCCGGCCAGAAGGGACTCCGGACATCCTGGACACCGGTATCCGGAGATGCTTCCATCCGCTATCAGTATGAGATCAGAAACTCTTCCAACAAGGTGATTCAGAAAGGCGAGGAATATACCAATACATTAAGCCTCTCTACTTATAAGGGATATAATACGGCTGCAAAGCTCCGGGTCCGCCCTTACATCAAGAGCTTTTATAATGATACGACATATTACGGAGCCTGGTCTTCCTATAAGAAGATTGTTCCTCAGCCGATTCTGAAGAGCGCCAAGCTGGTGGACGGCAAAAAGGTAAAGATCAGCTGGGGCAAGGTCAAAGGCGCGACCAAGTATATTATCTACATGTCTACGAAGAAGGACAGCGGCTTCAAGAAGATCGCGACCGTTTCTTCTTCGAAAACTACATATACCATCAGCAGCTTCAAGGGAAAATCCTTCGAGAAATATAAGGATTATTACTACAAGGTTGTTACACAGACAAAGAAACTGGGCAACAGTCCTCAGAGTTACGGAAATTCCTTCTATATCTATACAACGTATAAATAAATACACCTCTCTTAAGCGGCGGGCTGAAGACGCAGTATAAGCCGCAGGATGACAGGAGACAAGGGGACGGTCCCTCTGTCCTGCAGTCGGGACAGAGGGACCGTTCTGTTCACAGGAGTTTTTTATGAAAAAGACATCTTCTTCCCAGGCTCTGATGGTTGTCTGGCTGGCGGTTCTTAGTATATCCACTTCGGCCATTTTTGTACGCTACAGTACGGCGCCTTCCCTGGTGCTGGCTGCTTACCGCAAGACCATTGTGACCATTCTTCTGGCCTTTCCCGTGTTCATGAATCCGGAATACCGAAAAGAGCTGAAATCTCTGACTCCCGGTGCCTGGGGCTGGTGCGGGGTCAGCGGCTGCTTTCTGGCGATTCATTTCTGGACATATTTTCTGTCTGTCAAGAATACAACGGTGGCGGCCTCCCTTGTTCTGGTCAACACGGAGGTGCTTTTTGTAGCGCTGTATCTGTTTTTGAGAGGAAGGGAGCGGCTGAACCGCCTGAGTCTTGCCGGCATTCTGCTGGCACTTGCGGGCGGCGTGGTGGTAGCCTATACCAGAGGCGGTCTGGCAGGAGCCGGAATGACGGGAAACCTGCAGGCAGTGCTGGCGGCTGTCATGCTGTCCGGGTATTCCCTGATCGGCTCCAGAGTGAGAGCGGACTGCTCGAATACGGTCTATACTTTCCTGGTGTACGGAACTTCGGCAGTGCTACTGAATCTTCTCGTGGCTTTTTCCGGATACTCCTTTTTCGGATATGGAAAGATCAACTTCCTGACGGCTTTTCTGATGGCGGTCTTCAACAGTCTGCTGGGGCACAGCCTCTTTAACTGGTCCCTGAAATATCTGAGTCCCACACTGGTTGCTATCTGCAAGATTTTCCAGCCGGTGTTCACAGTCATCTGGGCTTACCTTCTGTTTCGTGAAGTACCTGCGCCGAATCAGTGGATGGGAGGCATCGTGGTGATCGCGGGAATCATCCTTTATATACGGAGTAAGGAGAACGCGGTATGATGTCTTCAGAAGCGACGCTGCTGTCCATGGAAGCCTGCAGGCTTTGTCCCAGGGGGTGCGGAGTCAACCGTTCCGCAGGTGAGCGGGGGTTCTGCCGCATGGGAACACAGCCGGTGGTGGTACGGGCAGCCCTGCATTTCTGGGAGGAGCCCTGCCTGTCAGAGGGCGGAGGAGCGGGAACTGTTTTTTTCGCAGGCTGCAGCCTGGGCTGCGTCTACTGTCAGAACAGGGAGATATCCTCTGCAGAGTTTTCAGAAACCGGAAGAGGCAGGGTGATGACGTCTGCGGAACTGGCGGAGACTTTTCTTGAGCTGGAAGCGCAGGGTGCCAATAATATTGATCTGGTAACGGCGGGACACTTTCTGCCGGCGGTGCGGGATGCACTGATCCAGGCCAGGGAAAAGGGCCTGTCTCTTCCGGTGGTTTACAATACGGGAGGATATGAACGCCCGGAAACGCTGCGTATGCTGGAGGGGCTGGTGGATATATATCTGCCGGATCTGAAATACCTGGATCCTGCTCTCTCGGAGAAGTACTCCGGCTGCAGGGATTACGCGGAATGGGCCAAAGCAGCTCTGGCCGAGATGGTGCGGCAGTGCGGCGATGCAGTTTTTGATGATAAAGGACACATGAAGCGGGGCGTTATTGTCCGGCATCTGGTGCTGCCGGGGCAGACCGGGGAGGCCAAACGGGTACTTCGCTATCTGCATGAGACCTATGGGAACAGGATTTTTATCAGTCTGCTGCGGCAGTATACCCCCATGCCGGGCATAGAAAAGCTGTTTCCGGAACTGGGGCGGGCGGTCGCGCCGGAGGAATACGAACGGGCAGTTTCTTTTGCGGAACGCATTGGTATAGAGAAGGGGTTCCTGCAGGAGGAAGGCGCCGTGGGAGAAGGATATATTCCGGATTTCTCCGGGAAAGCGTCCGGTTTCCCGTCAAAGTGTACAAAGGAGGAAAACCATGGATAAGAAAAGAATCCGTATCATGCTTCTGGGACTGGCGCTGGTCATGAGCCTGATGACCGGATGCACCGGAGAAAAGAAAGCTGATGCGGAAAGCGTTCTGCAGGCCATGGACAAAGCCCTGCAGAAGAAAGAAACCGGCTGCGGCAGCTGGGAAATGGAACTGGTGGGAATGGTTCCTTCCGAGGGGATCGAGGATACTCCTTTTGTACTGAATATACAGGGGGATACAGCCTGGAACCGGAAGACAGGGAAGAGCAGTACAAAGGGTGATGTGGATATTGCCTACAGCGGGGAAGAAGACTGCCTGGAGCTGCTTGCGTTTACGGAAGATACGGAGAAGACGGGAAGCATTGCCTGCACCAGGTTCGGGGAACAGTGGTACCGGAAAGAGACGGAAGGAATGAAAGCCGGTGACCGGGACCCGAGAATGCCGGAATGGACTGCTCTGAAGGACGTACTGAAGCTGGCAGAGGAAACCAGGCAGGAAGGTGATGTCACCTGTCTGGTGCTGGAGGGGGACGTGCCGGCGGAAGTTTCCGCCGGGTGGATCCGGGCCTGGAAAAACTGGCTGGGGACAGAACTGACGGGACTGGAAACCTCTCCGGCGAAAATCCGCCTGATGGTGCGGGAAGAAGACTCCCTGCTGCAGCGTTTTGATTTCCGGATCCGGGAGTCCGGAGAAGAAGAAGGAAAAGCCCGGCTGACGGAGCTGCAGATCACGTGGAAAAAGGCAGAAGGGGAGGACGGTCCGGCAGAAATGCCGCAGGAAGGCATGGAGGAGGCTGAGATCATTTCCTCGGTGGAAGATATAGCAGCCGCCTGGCTCGCGAACCGGAAGGTGCCGGCATATCTTGGCAGCGAAATCAGTATGTGGGACCGCCTGCCAAATGCGGTGATGGTACGGGAATATGCTCCGGAGGATGAGGAGGCGCTTGTTTACAAAGGAAATGATACGGAAATCCGGCTGCAGCGTGTGTATGCCAATGAAGACGGCGGCGCGTATGTAGATTTCCTGATCCGGAATGAAACCGGGAAAAACATGAATGTTTTTTCCAACCGGGCAGCCATGAACCACGTGATGTCCGAAGCCAACATGAGCCTGAACATTGCGGCGGGGGAGGAAAAGACAGCCTGCCTCTATTTCCCGGAAACGGCACAGTCGGGAGAAACGCCTGCTTTCTTAACTTTGGACCTGGAGGGTTATGATCTGAAGCAGTATGACACTCTGTTCCGCACCGGACTGACAGAACTGGCTCTGACCGGCGAGGTTCCGGAGGCGGCTCTGCGGGAAGGCGGGGAGACGGTGTATGAGGATGGCTGGATCCGTGTGGATGCTTATCCGGCGACTGTCGATGAATATCAGACGATGATTCCGCTGGGAATTCTGAACAAATCCGCTTCCGGCCTGAACCTGTCCGGTGAATCTGTAAAAGTGGCGGGCAAGCCGGTGGACACCTATGTTTCGACAGAGGTTCTTTCCGGATATGTTTCCTATACCAGCCTTTCCATCGGACAGGCCGCCCTGAAAAAAGCCGGACTGGAGACAGCCTCGGATATCCGCTTTACACTGGACCTGACAGATATGAAAAACCGCGGGGAGCTTAAGACGACAGAGGAAATCGTCATTCCCTGACCCACTCACCTCACCATAGAACGGGACGAGACCGGTATTCGCTTTCCAGGCGGATACCGGTTTTTTGCCATACCAGAGAACGGTAAAGCTCTGAAGCCGCAATATCCGGAGCGAACCAGGAAGGATCCGCGTCTGCCAGCTTTGTGACAATGGGAATCTCTGAAGTGTCCTGGAGACGGCGCATCAGGGGGGTGTCTTTCCGGAATCCCAGGAGACGTACGGCGGGGATTGTTTCAGGAGCCGGTTCTGTGAGCCCGAGGACCAGATGAAGAAGAGCCCGGTTGATGCGGCTGTGGGCAATATTGCAGCGCTTCAGAAGTTTGGCCGTTTCCCGGAAGGTCAGCAGTTCCCCCCGCAGTCCGTCCAGGCGGCGCACCAGTTCCGGAGCCATGTCCTGAACAGAGGAAACGGTTTCAGCAGGGAGGCAGTGGAGCGCGTGATGGAGCAGCAGAGTGAGGTCGTCCGGCCCCAGGCAGTAGTCCAGTGCACTCTGTGAACAGGATGGCAGAAAGACTGCCAGCTCTTCACTGTCAGGAGATTTCCCGGACAGGAGAGCTTCCCGCAGGGCGGTGGCAGAAGCAAAAGAAGAGGCCTCCGGCAGTGCTTCCTGGAGATATCCGGCACCGGAACGGGTCAGACCATGGAAGCGGACCGGGCTGGATCCGGCAAGAAGTGCTTTCCTGTATTCTATGGCCAGAACATTGTTGGGACCGGCCAGCAGAGCAGTGCTGCCGGGAAGCTCCTGCTCCAGAGCTGCTGCGCGGGCCTGTGGAAAGGAAAGACCGGAGCGGAGAGCTTCTTTCAGAGCAGAACGGAAAGATTCGGGCTCTTCCAGAAGAAGCCGGGCCGCTTTCTCCAGGAGGACGTCATCCCGGTATTCGCAGCCGCAGACAAGGTCGGTGACGACACCCAGGCGGTCCAGTATTTCCACGGCACCGGCTGCGAAGCGTTCTGCAGAACCGGTTGCCCAGGAGACAGGCAGCTCCAGCACAGCATCCGCTCCGGCTTCCAGAGCCATGCGGGTGCGCCTGCGCTTATCCACGATGGCAGGCTCCCCTCTCTGTACAAAGTCGCCGCTTAATACGACCACGACATGTTCCGCCCCGGTGAGCTGCTTTGCCATATTCAGGTGATATACGTGCCCGGTGTGCAGAGGATTATATTCCGCGATAATACCAACGACCGCCATAGGAGCCCTCCCGTTTTTACTGATACCTGCCCTCACTCTACCCTACGAAATCCGAAATGTCAAATGCGGTGAATCGCCCTCTGCTTTGTTTTGCGGTGCAGGATCTAAGGAACAAAGGAACGGTGAATCAGCGGGTACTGTTCGGAAAAAGGTTGACATCTTCTTCTGCATGAGGTATATTGAGGAATGGTGATAGCACTCAAACAAAGAGAGTGCTAACAGTCTAAAAGACGAGTGGACCCGGAGGTGTTTTCTCCGGGATTTCAATTCGGCGCAGGAATGCGCCGGGAAAGAGGGCATTATGGAAAACAAGCAGGGAAATTTGTCCATCAACAGTGAAAACCTGTTTCCGATTATCAAGAAATGGCTGTATTCGGATCACGATATATTCTTCCGGGAGCTGATCTCCAACGGCTGTGATGCTGTGACAAAGCTGCATAAGATGGCAGGCATGGGAGAAATTGATCTTCCCGAGGGCAGGAAAGACCGCGTCGTGGTAGTCCTGGACGAGAAAAACGGTACGATCCGCGTGATCGATAATGGTATCGGCATGACCTTCGAAGAAGTGGATGAATACATCAATCAGATCGCTTTTTCGGGAGCCACTGCTTTTATTGAGAAGTATAAGGATAAAACGACAGACGAACAGATCATAGGGCATTTCGGCCTGGGATTCTATTCGGCCTTTATGGTGGCAGACCGTGTGACGATTGATACGCTCTCCTGCCAGCCGGATGCGCAGCCGGTACACTGGGACTGTGAAGGCGGTACGGAATTCCATATGGAGGAAGGGAGCCGTACGGAGGTCGGTACGGAAATCACCCTGTATGTCAACGAGGACAGCCGCGAATTCCTGCAGGAATACCGGGCCCGCAGCGTGATTGAGAAATACTGCTCCTTTATGCCGGTGGAGATTTTCCTCTTTACACAGGAAAACTGGGAAAAGCAGCTGGCAAAGGAAGCGGAAATCGTAGTGGAACCGGAACCGGCCGAAGAAGGGGAAGAAAAACCGGAGACCAAAGAAGAAGAAAAGGGACCGGAATCCTTAAGCGATACGCATCCGCTGTGGAGCCGGCATCCCAACGACTGCAAAGAAGAAGAATACAAAGAATTTTACCGCAAGGTTTTCAAAGACTTCAAGGAGCCGCTGTTCTGGATCCATCTGAACATGGACTACCCCTTCAATCTGAAGGGCATCCTGTATTTCCCGAAGATCAACAATGAATACGAGTCTGTGGAAGGCACCATCAAGCTGTACAATAACCGTGTATTCATTGCGGATAACATCAAGGAGGTCATTCCGGAGTTCCTGCTTCTGCTGAAGGGCGTGATCGACTGCCCGGATCTGCCGCTGAACGTATCCCGCAGTGCTCTGCAGAATGACGGATTTGTAAAGAAAATTTCCGATTATATCACCAGGAAGGTGGCAGACAAACTGAATGCTCTCTGCAACGCAGAGAGAGAGTCCTACGAGAAATACTGGGAGGACATTCATCCGTTTATCAAATTCGGCTGCCTGAAAGATGAGAAGTTTTACGACCGGATTAAGGAAAGCCTGCTGTTCAGGGATCTGGACGGAAAGTATGTAACCCTGAAGGATCTGGCAGAATGGCCGGCGGAAGAACAGCCGGAAGCGAAGGAACCAGCTGAAGGGGAAGGAAAGCCGGAGGGAGAAGCGGAAAAGAAAACGAAGATCCCCGTAGCTTATGTGACCGATGAACAGCAGCAGAGCCAGTACATCCGCATGTATAAAGACGCAGGGCTGAATGCCGTCGTGCTTCCTTCCAATATTGACTCTCCTTTTGTAACTCTGCTGGAACGCAAAAATGAGACGCTTTCCTTCCGCCGGATCGACGCGGATGTGACCGGTAATCTGAAGGACAACGGGGAAGCAGTTCCTCAGGAAACGGGAGAAAAACTTTCTGAACTGTTCCGGAAAGTGCTCGGCAAAGAGAACCTGACGGTGAAGGCAGAGAACCTGAAGGATGAAAAAATATCGGCCATGATTACCATGGAAGAACAGAACCGCCGTATGCAGGAACTGATGAAGATGTACGGCATGGGCGAGATGGCCGGCGCTGCCGCGCTGACGCTGGTTCTGAATGCCAGAAATCCCCTGGTGCGCTATATTCTGGAAAATCCGGAAGGCGAGCATACCGAACTGTTCTGCAGACAGCTGTATGACCTGGCAGCCATCAGTCATGAACCGCTGCCGGCTGAAGAAATGGCTGCTTTTATCGCACGGAGCAATGAAATCATGATGCTGCTGGCGAAGTGATTTTCTCTGAAAATCAACAGATTTTCTATTGACGTGGATGCGGATGGATGTTATTATTACCTAGTGTGCGCGGCGAAAGGCCGCCGCACGAGGCCGCGCAGTGAGGTTCCAAAGTCTCCGGTCAGCCGGGCACCGAAGCTGGCGAGTATTATCAGGAGGTACAGAGATGTACGCAGTAATTGAAACAGGCGGAAAGCAGTATAAGGTTTCCGAAGGAGATGTTGTCTTCGTAGAGAAACTGGATGTGGCAGAAGGCGATGCCTATGAATTTGACCAGGTTCTGGCTGTCAGCGACGGCGACCTGACCATCGGCGCACCGACAGTTGCCGGAGCGAAGGTCAAGGCTACTGTGCTGGCTCAGACTAAGGGCAAGAAGGTTATCGTTTACAAGTACAAGAGAAAATCCGGCTATCACAAGAAGAACGGTCATCGTCAGAATTATACCAAGCTGAAGATCGATTCCATCGTGAAGTAAGCATTTTCAGTTTCAGGCATCCCATTATCGTCACACATCTCGTTTCACATTGACAGTGAGAGAAAAGAGGAAATCATGGCACATAAAAAAGGTGTAGGTTCTACTAAGAACGGAAGAGATTCCGAAGCGAAACGTTTAGGCGCAAAGAGAGCGGACGGTCAGTTTGTTCTGGCTGGCAATATTCTTTACAGACAGCGCGGGACCCATATTCATCCCGGCGTGAATGTCGGACGCGGTGGGGATGATACCCTGTTCGCGAAGGTTGACGGCGTAGTGCACTTCGAAAGAAAGGGCAGAGACAAGAAGCAGGTTTCTGTCTATCCCAGAGTTTCGAACGAAGAATAAAAACAACCGGCCGGCGTAGTTATTACGCCGGCTTCTTTTAACCCTGACCAGATACAGGATCGCCGAGGCGATTCTGGCAGCCGCATGCATGGTGTGAGGTATTTTCTGCTGTGTGTGCCGGCGGACCACCGGAGGACAGATATGTTTGCAGACCAGGCGAAAATTTATATCAAGGCGGGCGACGGCGGAAACGGCCATGTGAGTTTCCGCAGAGAACTGTATGTCCCGGACGGCGGCCCGGATGGCGGGGACGGCGGAAACGGCGGAGATATCGTCTTTGCCGTAGATAAGGGAATGACAACCCTGGGGGATTACAGGCACCGCAGAAAATATGTGGCCGGCAACGGGGAAGAGGGGCGGAAACGCCGCTGCCACGGCGCCAGCGCGGAGGATCTGATCCTGAAAGTCCCGGAAGGGACTGTCGTGAAGGAAGCCGAATCCGGGAAAGTTATTGCGGATATGTCCGGGGAAAACCAGCGGGTTGTCATCCTGAAAGGCGGACGCGGAGGCTCGGGAAACCAGCATTATGCTACGGCTACCATGCAGGCGCCTAAGTACGCACAGCCCGGTCAGCCCGGACCGGAGCTCTGGGTGACACTGGAGCTGAAAGTCATTGCGGATGTAGGACTGCTGGGCTATCCGAATGTTGGAAAGTCTACCCTCCTGTCCCGTGTTTCCAATGCCAGGCCAAAGATTGCCAATTACCATTTTACCACTCTGCAGCCCAGTTTGGGCGTTGTTGACCTGGGAGAGGGACAGGGCTTTGTCATGGCGGATATCCCGGGACTGATTGACGGCGCTTCGGAGGGAGTCGGCCTCGGACACGATTTCCTGCGCCATATCGAAAGAACGCGGCTGCTGATTCATGTGGTGGACGCAGCCGGTACGGAGGGACGGGACCCGGTAGAGGATGTAAAAGCCATCAACAGGGAACTGGGGCAGTACAGCATGCCTCTCCTGGAGGTTCCGCAGATTATTGCGGCCAATAAGACGGATGCCATAGATCCGGAGGTAAAGCCGGATCCGGTGCAGCGCCTTCGTGAAGCCTTTGAGCCGGAAACTCCTGTGTATCCCATTTCGGCAGCTACCGGGGAAGGCGTCCAGGAACTGCTCTGGGCGGCGTACCGCCTTCTGAAGGAGCAGGGTAAGCAGCCGGTATTCTTTGAAAGGGAGTATTTCCCTGCAGAGGATATTCCGGATCTGCCTTACGAAGTATCCCGCAACGAGGATGGTGAATTTGTTGTCGAAGGCCCTATGATCGAAAAAATGCTGGGATATACGAATCTGGAATCTGAAAAAGGCTTTCTGTTTTTCCAGACGTTCCTGCGGGACCGCGGTATTCTGGAGAAACTGGAAGAAGCCGGTATTCAGGAAGGCGATACCGTCCGGATGTACGGACTTGCGTTTGATTATTATAAATAAGGAGGGAATCCATGACCAGCAAACAGAGAAGCTATCTGATTGGCCTGGCTTCCAGGCTGGATCCCGTAGTGCACATCGGAAAATCGACGCTGACGCCGGAAGTGGTGGAAGCCGTAGAAGAAGCCCTGGAAGCCCGGGAACTGATCAAGATCAATGTACAGAAAAACTGCTTTGATGACATGCGGGATCTTTGTGCCCGCCTGGAAGAAGCCACCAAAGCGGAGGGGGTAAAGGTGATCGGACGGAAGATCATCCTTTACCGGGAAGCCCGGAATCCCGAAAACCGGAAAATCACTCTGCCGTAAAGGAGCCGGAGGCATGAAGGTTGGTATACTGGGAGGAACTTTTGATCCGATCCACCGGGGACACGAAGCTCTGGGGATTATTGCTGCCCGGGAACTGCAGCTGGATCAGGTATGGATCATGCCGGCCGGGAACTCGTATTTTAAGGCAGTCAGGGGGAAGGTGACCAGCGCCAGGCATCGCGAAGCCATGGTGAAGAAGGTTGTAGAGGAAAACCCTCTCTTCGCTTATTCAGACCTGGAAATCAGGAGACCAGGCTATACCTATACGGCGGATACTCTGCTTACCCTCACCCGGGCTTACCCGGATCATCGTTTTGTATTTATTATCGGCGCGGATTCGCTGCACGATATAAAAGACTGGTTTGCTCCGGAGGTCATCTGCCGGCTGGCGGAGCTGGCTGTGGCCGGCCGGTCGGAACTGGTGGACAGGGAACAGATGCAGAAGGACGCGGACTATCTGAAGGAACGGTTCGGCGCCAGGATACACTGGCTTGAACTGCCCGACATGCCGGTTTCCTCTTCCAGAATACGACAGGAGATCCGGGAAGGGAAGCTTCCGCATCCGGCCCTGTCTCCGGGAGTCAATGCCTATATTGAAGAACACGGCCTGTACGGAAAGCCCAGAACAGCGGAAGAAATCCTGGAAAGTCTGAAAAAACGGCTGAAGCCGTCCCGTGTCCGTCATACGATAGGAGTGGCGGAAACAGCCAGGAAACTTGCGGAATGCTGGGGGGAGGATGCGGACAGAGCTTATCTGGCCGGGATCCTGCACGACTGTGGAAAAGCAGAGGGTTCTGCCCTGTCCCACGCCCCGCTGGGGGCTGTGATCGCCCGGGAAGAATACGGAATCCAGGACGAGGAGATCCTTTCCGCCATCCGCTGGCATACGACCGGAAAGCCGGCTATGACGCTTCTGGAGAAGATCATTTTTACGGCGGATTATATCGAACCTTCCAGGGACAGGGCACCCCGGCTGAATGAGCTTCGAAAGCTGGCGTTTGAAAATCTGGACAAAACAATCGTTTGTATTTTAGAGGATACGCTTTCCTATCTTCAGGAATGCGGCGCGGATATTGACGGAATGTCTATGGAAACGTATACTTATTATCGGAGTGCAGGGGATTCACCTGCGTAATATGTATGCTGAGTGAAAACGTTTGGCAGAACTTCGTTTTCATAAAAATCAGAAATAGTTGGAAGGAGAGGGCGCTGCTGATGAAAGAATCAGAAAAGATGCTGCGGGTTGCCTATGAAGCACTGGATGAAAAAAAGGCTTCAGATATCACCGTCATCAATATAGAAAATGTCTCCACCCTCGCTGATTACTATGTGATCACCAACGGGGAAAATACCAGCCATGTTCAGGCTCTGGTGGAGAATGTCCAGGAAAAAATGTACAAAGAGGGTTTTGCCTGCCGTTCTCTTGAAGGTTATAAAGCCGCAAACTGGGTGCTGATGGATTACGGCGATATCGTCGTAAATGTGTTTTCCCGGGAAGACCGCCGCTGGTTTGACCTTGAGAGAATCTGGAGAGATGGAAAGTTTCTGGATCCCAAGGAGATCCTGGGTGAGGAATAACTTGAAATTGTGACAGAAAAGTGTTACAATACGTTCCGACTTCGGTTCTGAGAGTATCGTGTTTTGTCACGGAAGAACCGGCCGCTGTGAAGCGGCAATAAGGCATATAGGGAGGATTATTAACAATGGCTATCGTAGAAGAAGCAAAAGAAATGCTGGAAGAAGCTGTAGAAGCGGTTAAGGAAGCTGCTCCGGAGATTAAGAAGGCTGCAAAATCCACTGCCAAGAAGACCGCTGCCGGTGCCAAGAGCCAGGCGAAGAAGGTAGAAGAAACCGCTAAGAAGGCGGCACAGAAGCTGGCCCTGAAGGAAATCTATATTCAGTTCGGCGGAAATGAATACAAGGAAAGCGATATCCTGGAGAAGGTAGAAGAAGCCTACAAGACAGAGGGACATCGCGTTGGGACCATCAAGTCTCTGGAACTGTACATCAAGCCGGAAGAAGGTTTTGCCTACTATGTAATCAATGGCAAGAACACCGGTAAGGTGGCGCTGTAAAAGAATGGAAAGCCGGCCGGGAGAAAGAAGTTTTCCCGGCCGAATTCCTCTTGTGCTTTATCACGGACTGTGATATACTGTGTCAGGTTCGGCTCGTCCGGACGGAATTTACAGGGAGAGTTATCGAAGTGGTCATAACGAGCCGCACTCGAAATGCGGTTGTCCGTTTCCGGGCACGTGGGTTCGAATCCCACACTCTCCGCGATCGGGGAAGGTATGGTGCAGACATACCTTCTCTTTTTTAATATTACAGATGAAATGAGTATGCCAAAGTTCTTGCGTTTTCCAGCCTGTTCGCTTATACTACGCTTCGAGGGCGGGAACGGACTGTTGAAAAGCCGGCATCAAGAAGAAAAAGGAGAGTACATTCATGGGTGGTTTTTTTGCCTCTGCATTGAAAGAAGACGCTGTATTCGACCTGTTTTTCGGAACAGACTATCACTCTCATCTGGGAACCAGACGGGCCGGGATGGTGGTATACGGAGAAAATGGTTTCGACCGGGCCATTCATAATATCGAGAATTCTCCTTTTCGTACAAAGTTTGAGGGCGATTTCCATAAGATGCAGGGAAAGCTGGGAATCGGGTGTATTTCCGATTACGAGCCGCAGCCACTGGTGGTACGCTCTCATCACGGTACTTATGCCATCACAACGGTCGGCAAGATCAACAACTGTGAAACGCTGACGGATCAGATAGTGAAGCGCGGCGGTACGCATTTCATGGAGATGCGCGGGGGGCTGATCAATGCGACCGAGCTGGTAGCAGCCCTGATCAATATGAAGGATAACCTGATTGAAGGTATCCGTTATGCCCAGGAACAGATCGACGGTTCCATGACCATTCTGCTGCTGACGCCCCAGGGGATTTATCTGGCCAGGGACAGGATGGGGAGAACGCCGCTGGTGATCGGGAAAAGGAGAGTGGATACTGCGCTGCTTTTGAAGCTTTTGCCTATCTGAACCTTGGATATGAACCTTATAAAGAACTGGGACCCGGGGAGATAGATGTGATGACGCCGGATGGCGTGACCGTACTGGTGCAGCCGGGTAAAAAGATGAAGATCTGCACCTTCCTGTGGGTGTATTACGGTTATCCGTCTTCCTTCTATGAGGGAGTTACTGTAGAGAAGATGCGCTACGACTGCGGAAAGCTGATGGCCAGGCGGGATTATCTGGGCAAGCAGGATCTGGACATCGTAGCGGGCGTGCCGGATTCCGGTACAGCGCACGCGGTGGGATACGCCAATGAATCCGGGATTCCTTTCTCCAGGCCGTTTATCAAATATACACCGACATGGCCCCGCTCGTTTATGCCGACCATTCAGTCCCAGAGAAACCTGATTGCCCGGATGAAGCTCATTCCTGTGCATGAACTGATTGAAGGACAGAGAATGCTGCTGATCGATGATTCCATCGTGAGGGGAACGCAGCTGCGGGAAACGACGGAATTCCTTTTCCACAGCGGTGCCAAAGAGGTTCACGTACGTCCTGCCTGCCCGCCGCTGGTTTTCGGCTGCAAGTATATCAGCTTTTCCCGCTCGAATTCAGAGATGGAACTGATTACGCGGCAGGTGATTCAGGAAGAAGAAGGACAAAAGGTGACCCGGGAAATCCTGGACGATTATGTAAATCCGGATTCGGACCGGTATCATCGTATGCTTGACAGGATCTGTGAACGGATGGGAT
>CACZQT010000365.1 GCA_902783295.1 uncultured Lachnospiraceae bacterium | reverse complement strand
GAGTTCTCCTCCGTCTCATTGCCCGTGCCTGCAGCAGACTGCCAGATCAGCAGCCTCTCTGCCCAGACTTACTGCGAATTGTCACATCAGTGGCAGCCTTTCTGTTCGCACTTGTAATATGCGGTCGGATCGGTGGGATCCCAGGTGTGGCTGCTGGCCAGCTTGTAGGCACTGGGCTTGCCGAAAGGATTTGCGCAGCTGGTGCTCACCTTTACCGGCATAGCATATTGGCAGTTGTCGTAAATCCACTTGGCATCTCTTGCGGTCAGACGTACGCAGCCGTGAGAAGCCTGGGTTCCCAGCTTGTTGTAAGCGCTGACAGACAGATCCATATTGTTGTTATATGTGTTGTAATATACGGAGTGGAACAGCACGCCGTTCACAATACGGGTGCACCACTGCCCCCAGCAGGGACCGTTCAGCTCATGCCAGCGATAGCTGTCGGATGTATAATGCGTACCGATCGGTGTTGCGGTACCGGTGGAGCAGATACAGGCACGTACAGGCAGGTTATAGGAGCCGCTGCTGCCCTTGGCATAAAGCGTTACAACGTTCTTATTGTAATCCACCTCCGCTTTATAGGATGAGCGTTCTCCGATAATCCCCAGGATGGTCTCGGTATTGGTGATCAGTTTACCATCGGAATCATAGAAGAGTTCCAGACCATCTACCGTCTTCTTCGTAATGGTCGCCTTGGCTTTAATACCCGTCTTGTCATACAGACCCAGCTTCTTTTTGCTGCCCTTTACGATATAAGCGCGGACTGTATAGGTATATTCCACGTTCTTGGAAGCGGTCTTGTCCACATACTTCAATTCCTTGGTGAAGCCTTTTCTCTTCCATCCCGAACTGGAAGTCTTCCGGTAGATGGCATAGCCGTCTGCACCTTCCACCTTTTTCCAGGTGAGTGTGATCGTACCGCTGCTGTAGGACGCATCGGCACTCACGAGTTCAGGGGCAGCCAGTGCGCAGACCGCCGAAACGCCCTTGGAATCCCAGGTAGAACTCAGAGTCTTCTTTCCGCTGCTTGTGATATAAGCGCGGACCGTATATTTGTAGGTCTTGCCGGCGGTTACTTTTGTATCCGTCCAGGTCGTTGTATCATAACCGCTGACCATGCCCTTTCTGGACCAGCCCGAACTGGTCTTCCGGTAGATGAAGTAGCCATCCGCCTGCGGAAGAGATTCCCAGGAAACAGCGATTCCGCTCACACCTACACTGCTGGCACCGATCAGCTTCACGGCAGGTACAGTGATCTTGCCATCAGCATTGAGTTTGCCGGTCAGGGTAGCTTTGTAATCGCTCTTCACGATCTTGTTGCCGACAACAATGGCGGACCGGACCGTATACTTGTAGGAAATGCCCTCTTTCGCAGTTTCATCTATATACCGGGTATCCTTTACCTTGCTGGCAATACAGGTCCACAGCTTGTCCCCGGGCTGAGCGCGGTACACATAGTAGTAGGGAACGTTGTTCACCTTTTCCCACATCACCTGCAGCTTCTTGGAATCCTTGGTAATTACGCCGATCAGCTTCGGCTGCCGCAGCTCCACAGTAGCCTTTACGCCGGTAGCATCATAGCCGCCAAGCTGTTTGCTGCTGTCCAGAGCACGTACCGTATAATGGTATTCCGTTGCAGGTTTCGCCGTCTTATCCTCATACTTCACCGCAGGCTCGATCTCGGCGATGCGCTTCCAGCCGGTGGAGCCATAACGCCGGTACACGCGGTAGCCGACTGCGCCTTCCACTTCCGTCCAGGTTACCACGATCGTATCATCTTCCGTAGCTTTGGCTTCTTTCAGCTTTACCGCAGGAAGAGCTGCCGCTTTTGCCGCAGCAGAAAAGCCTATGATTCCCGCGAAAACCAGTACCATGCAGAGAACCCCCAGAATCCCCCGTTTTTGCAGTTTCATTGTAACCTCTCTTTCAGCACGACCTCCACGTGCCAGCTTGCGATGTCTGAAACACGGTTTCAGATGTATGTGTATTGTGTACTTTTTTACTTACATATATTTTCTGGCGCCGTTGACCGCATATTTCAGGAAAAACCCCGCTGCTTTCCAGTGGGAATACCCCATATACCGGTAGACCCGGTAGGTCATTACGGCTGATTTCCATTTGCTTCCCGATTTGCTGTCCGCTGAAAGGCGGTATTTCAGGTACGGCTTGGAAATACCTACCGCATCCCCGTATTTCCGGAGCACCTTCAGCCACAGAATATAATCCTCGTGGGCGTCATCATGTTCCATCGGGAACTCTCTGGCCACCTCCGTCAGGATGACGGCGGAGGAGCAGTTGATGCAGTTTCCCTTCAGCAGGTCCGGATAGTGAATTTCCTTTGGAACAGATATCACTTTTCCGCGGGAAGAGCCGTCGGCGTTCATCAGTTCTCTGGCGGTACAGCTGAGAACTGCCTTGCTTTTCTCCATGGCAGAAAGCTGCGCCGGCAGTTTCCCGTCCGCCCACCAGTCGTCTGCATCCAGGAACGCAATGTATCTTCCTCTGGCTTCGCGGATTCCACGGTTCCGGGCTGCCGCTACACCTTCATTATGCTCGTTCCTCAGAATCCGGATACGCTCGTCTCCCCAGAAGGCAGCCAGAGTTTCCATGGCAGGAACTTTGGAGCCGTCATCAATAATCAGGACCTCCAGAGGTACTTCCTGAGCCAGAGCGCTTTCTACAGCCTGGGCCAATGTTTCTTTGGCATTATAGGATGGTATGATAACCGATACCAGAACATCCTTCATGACTTCCTCTCTTATGACGCGTTTCCAGTATGCGCCAAACCCGGAATATTGAAAAGTTCTCTTCAAAATATTCAGTCCTTTTTACTGACCGGATCCACTGCCGTAATCTGGTCCGGATCCACCCCTTCCGTATTTTCCTTCTGGAAAAGGATCTTGAATGTCATCAGGCACAGACGGACATCCATCCAGATCGAATAGTTGCAGATATAATAAAGATCCAGTTTCAGCTTATCATAGGGAGTTGTATTGTATTTTCCGTAAACCTGCGCGTAACCCGTAAGACCTGCCTTCACCTTCAGCCGGTAGGCGAACTCCGGAATAACCGCCTGATATTTTGCGGCAATCTCCGGCCTTTCCGGTCTCGGTCCTACCATGGACATATCCCCTTTCAGGATATTGATCAGCTGGGGAAGTTCGTCCAGATGGCAGCTGCGGATCACTCTCCCTACCGGAGTAATCCGGTTGTCCTTCTTGGCCGCCAGTCTGGCTCCTTTCTTTTCGGATTCCATCACCATGCTGCGGAATTTATAGATCATAAAGACCTTACCGTCTTTTGTCAGACGCTCCTGCCTGTAAAAGACCGGTCCGCGGTCCGTAACCCAGATCAGAAAAGCGATCAGCAGCATCAGCGGACTCAGGACGACCAGCATCAGAGTACCGAATATAATGTCCAAAATCCTTTTCCCGGCCTCCTGCTCCGCAGAAAGACCTCTGTTCCGGTTCAGCTGCAGCGCCGTGTCGAACAGATTGATGGTTTCGGAACTCCGGAGCATAATATCCGCAATCTTCGGAACAGAATAACAGCGGATATTTTTCTCAAAGCAGTACTTCAGCAAATCATTCCGCTGTGCAGAAGGAATATCTCCTATAAGCACTGCATGATATCTGTCAATTTTCCGCCGGATCTGCTCATCCGACTCCTTTTCGGTACAGGCTGTTTCCACAACCCGGTACTTGTCCCTTCTTGTCTCCAGCTTCGCGATAATACTGTGGGGACTGCGGTATCCGTAAATCAGCAGCAGTTCCCGCGGAGGGTAGAGCTTTATATACAGCCAGTTGGCCAGAAACGTCCATCCCGTCACGGCCACCAGATCTGCGCCTGTCGCCTGAAGAAGCGGGATCAGATGGCGTCCGAACGTCCACCGGCCGATCAGAGCCAGCTGAACATAGGTAATGGAATTCGTAAACAGAATCATGATGACTTCGGAGAGAAGCACATCCAGAATTCGCAGGTAGCCTACCTTAAAAGCGCCATAAACCTTCCCGAAAAGGAAGGTAAGCCCAGCATACAGACTGAAAATAGCGATATGGCCCCACAAATAGTATCGTGTGCCGATGACATTTCTGGCATGGTAGTAGGTAAACCACGCGACAGCATAAATGCCTGTTACGATTGCAATATTTACCATGGAAAGCGCAAAACGGAACAGGCGTTTGTATTGTTCTTTTCGTTCCATAAAACTCTGCAGCACCGGTACGGCAGCGCCTGAAAGGTCCTTCCGGGATCCAGGCATCCCCCTGTTTACAGAACAGGAAGCCGGGAGAAGCCCCCGGCCATTTTCCTGTTTTATAACTTCTGTTACTGAACTACGGCAGATGTACCCGCCTTTTTGTAGGCTCCGTAATACGTTTTACCATTGATCTTCCAGTATGCCTTCACAGTGAAGGTAACCTTTGCTCCGGAAACAATCCCGGTCTTCGTAAAGCTGGTATCCGTCGCGGAAGCGTCATAAACGCGCTTCCACTTTCCGCCGTTCGTCTTCATGTATACCAGATAGCCGTCAACTCCGGTTACCTTCTTCCAGGTAATCGTTGCCTTTCCTTCTTCGGAAGATACAGCCGACTTCAGGCTGACCTTTGCGGGACGCATGTAGCAGGCAATGCCCTTCTGACTCATAGGACCGGAAGCGCCGCCGTTAATGTTCGCACGTACAGAATACGTATATTTCTTCTTCAGAACTACGTCCTTATCCAGATACTTCGTGGTGCTGACAGTCGAAAGTTCTTTCCAGCCGCCGCTGACCTTCTTGTATACTGTATAGGAAACAGCTCCTGCTACTTTCTTCCAGGTAACCGTAATTCCGTTCTTGCTGGCCACAGCCTTCTTCAGCGCGGGCGCCTGCAGCGTCTGTACGGAGGTAACGCCGACTGCATCGTAGGAGCCGAGCACGGGCTGTCCGTTTACAGTAAAGTAAGCACGTACGGTATAGATGTATTTCTTCCCGGCAATCAGATTTCCGGCTGTATAAGATGTGCTCGTCGTATTGCCCAGCGTGGTCCACTTGCTGGAAGTGGAAAGGCGGCTGTATACCCGGTAGCCTTCGGCACCGCTGACAGCATCCCATACAACTGTCTGTGCAGAATTGCCTTCGCCGGATACAGTCTTCAGGGCCGGAGCCGCCAGACAGGTCCGTACGGATTTGCCGGTCGTATCATACTTTCCGACCAGACTCTTTCCGTCCAGAGAAGAGGCTGCACGTACCGTATAATAATAGGTAGTGTTCTCACTCAATCCGGAATCTGCATAGCTGGTCGCTGTCGTTTCCTTCACAGACTCCCACACACCGCTCGCCGTCCGGCGCATCAGGGTGTAGGTAGTTGCACTTTTCACAGCATCCCATTTTACGGTAACGGTATTGTTCTTGTAGGAAGCTACCAGGGAATTGATATTCACAGCAGCAGGCTTCACATATACGGTAGCTGTATCCGAAGTGCTTCCGATGGTCAGAGTGATCTCTGCCTTGCCGGAAGAAACGGCTTTCACCTTTCCGTTGCTGACCGTTACCACACTGCTGTCAGAAGACGTCCAGACCGGAGTACCGGTTTCATCCGCTGTATAGGAAAGAACTTTTTCTTCTGCGGGATTGAGTTCCACTACGCGGTCGCCGATTGCCACTTCGCCGCCGACAAAGCTGGCATCCTGTCCATCCGAAGGAGCCGGTGCAGTCACAGTAGGCTTCGGGAAGGAAGCCTGCTCATTGGCGCTCAGCGGAACAACAGAGCAGGGTGTATAACTCACGGTCTCACGGGTCTTGCTGCGGTACAGCGTATAGCCTTTGCCCAGGTACTTATCATAGAGATCTTCCAGTTCCTTGGTGCCGCCTTCACCCCAACGGGTATATTTCGTGGAAGGAGGCGTCTGCTCCATGATGTCGATATAAACGATCTTATCCCCACGGTAGCCTACGTCACTGACCATAACCACATGGCTGCCGGCCTTGTTGAACGCATCACCGATCTGTACGCTGTAGATACTCTGAGTTTCAACCTTCGTGCAGAAATCCACGATGGAGCGGGTATACTGACGATAGGAAAGATCCCATGACCAGGATACGAAGGAGCTGCAGTCACAGCTGTAGTAGGGGGCTGACCTGTTGTAGTAGGAGCGGCTGGTATACATCTTACTGCTGCCGTTCGCTACAGCCGCCGCGAATTCTTCCAGGGAAGCATCCCACGGCACATAGCAGGCATAAACCGGCTGGCCGTAAGGCAGGCCGCTGTAGGTTGTGCCGGCCTTGAAAAGGTAGTTTCCGCCCCAGCCGTAGATATCATCTACAGGCGTCCATTTGATCTCATGCTGCTGGCGGGCACGCTTTACCATATTCTTCTGGCCTTCGCTGGCGGTATCCAGAGCAGAAACCACACCGGGCGTGTCATGAACAGCACCGATCATTTCATCCGCCTCAGTCACATGGGTAAGCGCATGTGCCGCGTTCTCCTTGCACTCTTCGCATTCGTCATCATCCATCAGAGCGGATGCAAAAGCCTGCAGGGCATCCAGATCCTCATCGCCCAGAGTATAGGGTTCAATATCAGAAGCCTCAAAGCCTTCAAACAGATCGCGGATCTTTGCCTGATAATCCTTGCCGCCCGCGTTCAGGATCAGATAATTATCTACTGTGTAAAAACTGTTCACGCCGCCGCGGATCCTGGTGCCTCCGGCATACAGGGTGTAATTCCCGCGGCTGCCCTTGGCAGCGATCACTCCGTGTACAGTCGGAATAAAGTGCGTCACTCCGCCTTTGATAACCACGGTGCTCTTCTCCGCACCGGAAGCCCGCTCGTAAACCTTTCCGCCGGCCAGGTAATACAGAGTGCCCTGGCTGTCAACATACATCTCTTCAATGACAGAGGAGGTGGAAAGCAGTTCCTTGCGGCTTCCGCCGGTCTTGGAAATGCGTACGATGGAAGAACCACTGCCATTGGAAGTGGTATAGTACACATACTTTCCAAGGACATTGATGTTCTCCGCCGCGTCAGAGCTGAGCTTTTTACGGCTCTTTTCCGATCCCGCATACAGGGCCTGCCCGTCAGACATGTTCGCGAAATAAGTCCGCGTACCGTCCGTAGCCAGCACACCGCCGTTTAATATGTTTTCGCTGTTGTTCCCATAGGACAGGGACGCAGCGCCGGCCTGGCCGGCAACAGCTCCGAGTACCATGGAAGCAGACATGACAGTTATTACATATTTTAGTAACTTTTTCATAGCATATACTCCCGATTTCCACCATTCGGTGTCGTTTGCCATTTCTTCTTAATGATTAAAACAATATTTGCGTCATCCCGCAAAGATGCGTTTAGTGTATCACGTTTTTCGGAAAAGGTCAAGATGTTACAAAAAAATTACACGGGTATTACCCTGTTTTTTTTCGTATTTTAGCCCTTGCAATTCAAAAAACCTGTGTTATACTGTTAAACACAGTAGATTTGTTAAATTTGTTTTTCATATTTTAAGCAAGGAAAGTTATATATATGAACATGCTTCGCAAATTATTTCTTTTTTTCTTCTGCCTTCTCTGTTCAGGCAGTCTGCTTCTTTCCATTTTCCCGGCGGAAGCAGCCTCCGAAGTGACGGATGAAACTGTCCTGGAAGACGGAATCACTTCTCTGGGTGAAAACCTGGGCGGTCTTACACTGGGGGAAGCCCGGGCAAAAATCAACCGGATTTTCGAAACCCTAGCAGATTCCATGCTGACAGTCACCTTCGACGGGCAGGCCGAACAGATCTCCCTGCGGGAACTGGGACTTTCCTGGAACGCGGACAGTGCTCTGGCTGATGCGGCCACACTGGGAAAAAGCGGTTCCTTTATTTCCCGCTATAAAGAAAAGAAGGACCTGAAAGCGGAAAGCCTGGACGTGGACATTGTGTACACCTACGATGTTTCCGCAGTGGAAAACTTCGTTCGGGAAAAGATTGCCGTCCACGACACCGAACCGGTAGAGGCCACCCTGATACGCGACTCCAGCCGGAATTTTGTAGTCACCAACGATGTTCACGGCATGGAAACAGATGTGGACGCCACCGTTGCTTCCATCTCACAGGCTCTGGACAAGAACCTCTCCGGAAATCTTACCATTGAAGCCTCCGTAAACATTTCCATTGCCGATGTGACCGGAGAGATGCTTTCTGCCGTTCAGGACAAGCTGGGGACCTACCATACCGACTACTCTTCCAGCAGTTCCGCCAGAAAAACCAACATTCGCATAGCGGCCGAGCGCATCAACGGCACAGTTCTGATGCCCGGTGAATCCTTTTCCTTAAGCCGCACCATACTGCCCCGTACACCGGAAAACGGCTATGAAATGGCGCCGCAGTATGTCAACGGGGATACGGAACTTTCCTACGGCGGCGGCGTCTGTCAGGTATCCACGACCCTGTACAATGCCGTCATCCGCGCCGAACTGCAGATCGATGAACGTCATCCGCACTCCATGGTAGTAAATTACGTTCCCTATTCTTCGGATGCCGCCATCTCGGAAGGCAACAAGGATTTCCGGTTTACCAATAACCTCTCCTATCCCATTTACCTGGCTTCCGACGCGGACGGCTCCGGCCTTTATTTCAGTGTATACGGAAAAGAAACCCGTCCCGAAAGCCGTACGGTCGAATTTGTTTCGGACACCATCTCCTATTCCGAAGTCGAGCCGAAAATCGTGGAAGATCCTGAAATGGCCTACGGCGAAGAGCGTTCTGAAGGCAGCACACACCCCGCTGTCGTCTCCACTCTGACAAAAGTGGTAAAAGAAAACGGCCAGGTAGTCAGCCGCGATCAGATGAATTATGACGACTATATGGGAACCTCCAAGACAATCTACAGAGGCACAGCCCATTACGAAGAAGAACTCGAAGCAGAACTTGACCTGGAAATGGAAGAGGGAGAAGACTCAGGCGACGAGGATGATTACGAAGAGCCCGAGGAAGAAGAGACAACGTCCAAAAAGAAAAAGAAGAACGAGGAAGAAGAAATAGAGCAGGGAGAGATCGATGAACTCATCCTGCTGGATGAAGACTAAAACTCCGTTTTTGAAAGAGGAACTCATGAGCATGCATTCTCCTTATGCCTCCTGGTCTATGGCTCTGGGAACCGCCGGGCTTTTTACTCTGCTGTTCCCTGTCATCACACTGATTCTGGGCTGCGCCGCCATTTTTCTCGGCGCGCTGTCCTGCTATCGCAGAGAAGTCCGGCAGAAACGGGCTGTCACCGGAATTGTTCTGGGCGTCTGCCTGGTACTTTTAGGCGCCGTCCTGCTTTACAGCATCGCAGCCCTTCGCCCGTACGGAAGCGAACTTTCCAGATTATGGGAGAGCATGCTGCGTACCCTTCCGTACAGCCAGTAACCGAACCGGCAGAATAACAGCATTCTCTCCCTGCCCCCCATGAGCAGCCGGGGCACGGGGAGCGTCCTGATGTTCCATCTCCCCTGCCTGGCAGAAGTAAAGAACCGCCGCACATCCCGTGCGGCGGATCTTTACTTCTGCCAGGCAGGGGAGGGGGACATCTCCTCCTGGTTATACGAATCCCTGTTCTCTCATAGCCTTAACAACCTTACGGAAGCCGGCAATATTCGCTCCGGCTACGTAGTTGCCTTCCATGCCATAATCAGCAGAGGCGGTGGAAACCTGTGTCCAGATACCGTCCATAATATTCTTCAGATCCCTGTCCACATCATCAAAGCTGCGGCGCAGCCTCATGCTGTTCTGGCTCATTTCAAGCGCGGAAACCGCCACGCCGCCGGCATTGCTGGCCTTGCCCGGCATAAACAGAACACCCTTCCTCTGCAGGTAATCCGTAGCTTCTCTGGTCGTCGGCATGTTGGCGCCTTCTGTTACCGCAAAGCAGCCGCCGGAAACCAGATCCATCGCGTCATCCAGGTCCAGTTCATTCTGGATCGCGCAGGGCAGCGCCACATCGCAGGGTACTTCCCAGACCTTCTTGCCGTCACGATAGCTGGCTGTGGGCACCATTTTCACATATTCGCTGATTCTGCCGCGGCGCACTTCCTTGATTTCCTTCACCACATCCACCTTGATCCCGTCCGGATCGTAGACATAGCCGTTGGAGTCGCTGACAGTCACTACCTTTGCTCCCATCTGCTGCGCCTTCTGCACCGCATAAGTTGCCACATTTCCGGATCCGGAAACGACCACGGTAGCGCCTTCCAGGCTCTTTCCATGGGCATTCAGCATATCCTCGCAGAGATAGCAGACACCATAACCGGTAGCTTCGGTACGGCACAGAGAGCCGCCCCAGAGCAGGCCTTTGCCGGTCAGCACGCCTTCATACTGGTTGGTCAGCCGCTTGTACTGTCCATACAGGAACCCGATTTCGCGGCCGCCTACGCCGATATCGCCTGCAGGCACATCTTCATTCGGTCCGATATATTTATGCAGCTCTGTCATAAAGCTCTGGCAGAAAGCCATGACCTCACGATCCGACTTTCCCTTCGGATTAAAGTTGGAACCACCCTTGCCGCCGCCGATCGGCTGACCGGTCAGAGCATTCTTAAAGGTCTGCTCGAAAGCCAGGAAGTTCATGCTGCTGCGGTTCACGGAAGGATGGAAACGCAGACCGCCCTTATACGGCCCCAGTGCGCTGTTGAACTGTACACGGAAGCCCCGGTTCACCTGAACCTTGCCTTTATCATCCACCCAGGGAACACGGAAAGAAATGCTGCGTTCCGGCTCCACCAGACGTTCCAGGACCTTATTGGCTTTATATTCTTTTTCGTGTTTCTTCACCACGGGAGCCAGGGAGTCCAGAACCTCTTTTACGGCCTGGTGGAACTCCGGTTCCGCCGGGTTCATTTCACGTACCATCTGCATAACATCGGATAAATATGACATAAAAGAGCCTCCTTTTCATTCTCTCAAGCGGTGGTTTTTTATGCACGCACCATACGGAAAATGTGTAATTATCACCCAGTATACGCTTAATTATTCTTCGTGTCAATCCGTTTTCTTATTTTTCTTAAGTTTTATGCCATTCAAAGTTTATTTAATAATATCACAGTTGCAAATCCTTATGAAAATTAGTCATTGTTTTGTTGTGTTTTGCATATATCAAATATAGTCCATGTGTCAGAAAGTAAAATAATGACAATTTTGAAAAGGCCGGGCTTATCGTGCAAAAAGGCTGCCGCGAATACATTCCTGTACTCACTGCAGCCCTGTCCGGTTCATTCTTTCTTTATCACTGTTTTCAGCGGCGCATGACAATGCCCCGTTCCTCCGGATCCCTCCGGAAGCGTCCGAGAATCCGGTTTACCTCTTCATCCGTAATATCGTATCCCTCCGCCTGAAAGCGAAGGTGCCAGGTCATGGATTTGAAGCCTTCCGGAACCTGCGGTCCTCTGTAGACGTCCGCCAGTTCCAACCTTTCCAGCGCATCGCCGGCCACGGTCCGGATCCACATTTCCACATCTCCCGCGGGAACGGCTTCAAGCACCAGAAGATCCAGATCCCTGGAAATCCGCTCATGCCGGTTCAGTCCGGAGAATTTCTGTGTAAAATCTGCCCGCTCTACGATTTTCGGCATGTCGATAACAACAAGAGTCACCCTTTCCGGAATTCCGTACGATTCGGATACCAGCGGATGCACCTCACCCAGGAAGCCCACGGCTTCTCCCTGGTAAACCATCGCAGCCTGGCGGCCGGGATGCAGGAAAGGAATGCCTGCTGACGGATCATAATGCACCGGCTCCTTCATACCAACCCTGCGGAAGAATTCTTCCGCAATGCCCTTCAGCGAAAAGAAATCCCCTCTCCCGTACGCCCCAGCGATAAACTGCATACGCTCATCCGGAAGCTCTACAGTATGCGGATTTACAGAAATATACACATTTGCCAGTTCATACAGGCTGACACGGCGGTGCTTCCGCTGGACATTCAGTGCCAGCGTTGACAGCATATGGCCCACGGCGGTAGTCCGCAGAATGCTCTTTTCCGGCGACAGCGGATTCTGCAGGCGGATCGACCGGCGCAGCGGGGAATCCTCCGGCAGGCGCAGACGGTCAAAGGTGGCCGGGTCGTCGAAGGAATATGTCATGATCTGACTGTACCCGTAAAACTCCGCCAGATTTCCGGCAATTGCTTCGATCTTCATCTTGAGAGGCAGGCTTCCCCGGGTAGTTTCCACCCGCGGAATCGTAACCGGGATGCGGTCATACCCGTACAGGCGGGAAATCTCCCCGGCCAGTTCTGCTTCCCCTTCAATATCCTGTCTTCCGATAGGGGTGATTATATCATGGTTCACTTCATCATAACGGCAGCCCAGTCTTCCCAGAATCTCCAGCATTTCCTCTGCGGAAATATCCGTACCGAGAGTACGGTTGATGCGTTCAGGAGAGAAAGCGATCCGGCGGCTGCCTACAACCGTAGAACATTCGTCGATCATGCCTCCCACGACCTCACCGCAGCCCAGCTCTTCAATCAGCTGGCAGGCGCGTTTCAGGCCGTCTTCCGCATAATTCGCATCCAGCCCCCTGGCGAAGCGACGGGAAATCTCTGTAGAAAGCCCCAGCTGTTTCGACATCCGGCGGATATAGGCGCCATCAAAGCAGGCGGCTTCCAGAACAATATTCCGGCCGCTTTCGGATACTTTGGTACTGGCTCCGCCCATGATGCCTGCGATACCGATCGGCATCTGTCCGTCGCAGAGCATCAGAGTTTCCGCACTCACATTCCGGAGCTGCCCGTCCAGCGTGCGGAATTTATGCCCGTCTTCGGCATGTTCCAGGACCAGCTGGTGCCCGACAAGGCTTTCCAGGTCAAAAGCCAGAATCGGCTGGCCGTATTCTTCCATCACATAGTTGGTAATATCTACCAGGTTATTAACCGGACGGATACCGGAAGAAATCAGCAGCCGCTGCATCCAGCGGGGAGAAGGCCCCAGCTTCAGATTCTTGACAACTCTCGCACAATAACGGGTACAGGCCACGCCGTCCTTCACCCGGACCGACAGATAGTCTTCGATTTTTTCCCCGTTTTCCTCGAAACGCACGTCCGGTTCCCGGAAAGACAGGCCGAAAACCGCCGCCACTTCCCGGGCAATTCCAAGCACCCGGAAGCAGTCCTTCCTGGCCATAGGCGGTTCAATGGTAAAGATGACATCGGAAAGGTCGAGCGCCTTAACGGCATCCGCCCCAACTTCCGCATCCTCATCGAAAATAAAGATTCCATAGTCCGGTGAATCATCTGTAAGCTCTCTCGTAAACCCAAGCTCTTCTACGGAGCAGAGGATTCCCTCCGAGATCAGGCCCCGGATGGTTTC
>CACZQT010000364.1 GCA_902783295.1 uncultured Lachnospiraceae bacterium | reverse complement strand
TTATCCGGCATGCCGGTCTCCACCGGCAGGGTGATGCTGTTTGCCGTCCGGGAAACGAACGCGGCAGAGAAGCGGCCCATTTCTTCCAGTCGCTTCGCGGAAAGGATCACGGGGAGATCGTTTCTGGTGTGGATTTCGCCGGTTCTGGTGCCGCGGGAGAGGCCGATGGCCGGAATTCCCTTGTCACAGAAGGGGGCGGAGTCGCTGGAATGAACGCCCTGGCGCATTTCCGCAGACCAGCCGACTTCCTTGCAGTACTGTTCGACATAGGTCTTCAGCTCATCGCTTCCGGTAATGAAAATCTGGTTGGGACCGAGGATGGTGCCGTTCATATCGAAGTTGAAGCAGAATCTGATCTCCTTTAAAAACTCTTCATGCTGATCAACATAGGCATGGCTTCCGTAAAGGCCCTGCTCCTCGCTGCCGCACCAGATAAATCGAAGCGTCCTTCTGGCCGGATTTTTAAGGAAATATTTATACAGATGCAGCAGGTTTACGGAGCCCGTGGCATTATCCCAGGCGCCGGTGCCGAAGAGCACGCTGTCATAATGAGCGGTCAGGACGATGGATTCTTCGGGAACTTCAGTCCCGGGCACAACGGCCAGGATATCGTGGGAGGCAGCGGTATACTCCCGCATCTTAAGGCTTACCCGCAGCGTTTCGGCTTCTTCACCGACCAGCTTTGTAGCGTCCGAAGCCCGGATGATAAAGCCGGGCACTTTGCCCAGTTCCAGGAAGGTTTCCCGGAGAGGCCGGCTCATCAGATCAGAAGTCTCTTTAGTCTCATAATATTTCCCGCTGATGGTGATAAAGGCTGCCGGCTTCTTCTCGCAGATCAGCTTGTAGACGTCGTAGCTCAGGGCATTTACCAGAACGATCGTATCGGAAAGATCTTTATATCCGATGTAATCAGAGGCTTCGCCCCTTTCCAGGTAGAGCAGCTTATATTCTCCCTCAATATCGCCGGTCCTGCCGTAGGGAACGGCTTCGATCTTTTCCTGCCAAGGGGAAGCGACCTCCATTGAGCACTCCAGCGTCTCATAAGCCGGTATCTCAAAGGGCATCAGTTCAAAGCTTCCGCCAACAGCTTCAATTTCATCGGTAATGATCTTTGCAGCCTTTTCTTCCTCGGGCGTCCCGCCGTACCGGACAAAACTGAGCGCCTTTACCAGCGCAAGCTGTTTTTCACCAAAATGTTCCATAAAAACCTCCTTATTCCGGTGCATGCAGGCAGCAGGCCACGTCTTCAGCTTGCCGTGTAATGATCGGCAGAGTTTCACAACAAAGAAAAAGCTTGGCCTGCTTCCTGAATATATGCCAAGTATACCATGTCATTGATGATTATACAATGCAGGCTTTCAAAAAGGCTTATTCGGCAGGGTTCAGGAAGGTTTTTGTTAAGATTTGAAAAAAGGCTTTTCTACACTCATTTGACAACGCTCTTTCTGTCTGTTAATCTTTCCGTGGCAGAGGCCCCGGTTATGAGCGTAAAAATGCATACAAGGTCGTGAGTATTCCAGGCATTTTGAGTTCCATGAATGTTGCAGCAACTTCAGAGATAGAAAAACCCCGACCTGGACATGGAAAAGGCGTGTAAGGTTGGAGAATTTAAAGTGATCCTATCTCACTGTAGTCGAGAACCCCCGACTTAGAGAAGAATATAGCAAATCAGGTCGGGGTATTTCAGGCATTTTAACCCTTTGAATGTGGGAATACCCCGACCTGGACAGGGAAAAGGAGTATAGGGTCGGGAAAAATCAAACGGACTCATCTTTCCGAGTCAGAAAATTTCCGACTAAGAAAAGAGAAAAGCAGGTCAGGTCGGAAGTTTCTCATGATAAGCCCCTGATCGTCATACAAAAACCCCGACTTGCTCGGCATAATTCGTGAAAAGGTCGGGAGTCGCTGTTGAAAAGCTTATGCGGCCCAAAAAAGGATGACAGGATTTATATCTGGATCGGTAGAGTCCTCATTTTCCGGTATCTAACGGCAGAGTCCCGGTATGTATCGATACAAGTCTTGATATGTATCGGCAAAGTTCTGATAGGACTTTATTTAACAAAGGGAATCTGCTATAATAAGTTCGTGATAATGATCAAGCTCATGATAAAGAGCAGGGTCATGAATTGAAACACTTCTCTGGATCAAGCCATGCAAAAAAGGCGATACAATATTACCGCAAAGCAATGCTGCTTTATTCCGAGGCTTTGACACTTATACTGCGAGGGTATTTATGGGCAGACCTAAATTTTCTCTGAATGTACTGATTTTTATCATCATGCTGTTTTCGGCAGCTTTTCTGTTTGTCAGCGTGTACCTTTATGATTTTGCCGACAGGTCAGCTGTTAATGAGATCTATCCGCTGGGAGATACGGGGCTTTACATCCGGTATGCCACCCACATCGACAGCGGTCTGTATGATGGGGATGAAACCTGGGCCCAGTGTCTGTCCCGGGGAATGTACGGCTACAACCAGGGCGCCTGGACCGATGGAGATACCTTATATGTCAATGAATACCATACGACTAAGTATGGATTCATGACCTGTGATCTGATGAAGATCGATCTGCATACTTTTGAGAAAAAGATGATCGAGAAGGATACGATCCTTTTGGGCGAGAGTGCAGGGAAGAAGCTTCTTCTGGCGAAGGGCACCGGCATGCCGAACTGGTTTTCCGGCACCAACTGCCTGTATCCTTTATATATGCTTGCCTCTGAGAATACGGAGACATTGAAAAAGGGACCGGAGGTCATTTATTTCGATCCTGCAACGGAAATGAAAACTTCCGAAGGCTGTGACAAAGATATTTTTCTGGACGAACGGCAGGCTTATTATCTGGGACAGTGAACTGTATCCAAGGGATGGACGGTAATCGCAGAGCCGGAAAACAGTTTTGTATCCGGGCGAGAACGGAAACCGGACAATTGGGTCGGAGACAGCGATGTCGGAAAAAGTCGGCATAAAAAACTTAAATCAGAACAAGTAAGGCTGATGACATAATTTTGGAAAAATAGGCTGAAAGCTTAAAACCTGATAAAGTGTCAATGGCTTGAAATGAAGAAGATCGAACTGAAAGTATACCAGTATGAAGAACACATTTAACACGAAATCAAATAAAGAGCAGTTGAAAAAACTCAGCGGGGCAGGGGTGGCAGCGTCAGTCTTTCAGGTGACAGCCCTTCTTTACGGCTTGTACATCCTGGCGATTCCCGGATATTACAGGGTCATCACGTTCCGGAATATCTTATCTTTTCTGGCAGATCTCAGTCTTGCGGCGCTTCCCAGGGCTGTCGGTGCTGCAGCTTCCTTCCTGTACCGGATCACAGAAAATGAAGTCATTGTTTTCTTTGCTTTGATGATCCTGGCGCTTGCCTGGGGGATGATCGTAAAGAGGCTTGAAAGACCGGACAGAGGAAAAAAGAGAGGCTTCCTTATTGGATACGCAGTGTTGGTTTTTGCCGACCTTGTCGTAAGGATCCTGCCCCTTTCCGTAAATCAGTATCCGGGTATCGGATTTCAGATCGCGGGAGCTGTGATCAGGCTGATCTGCCTGGTCCTGATCCTCTGGGAACTCCGTAAAAAACAGAAACAGCAGCCGTAACCGCATTTGTTAATGCTTCCGTAACCGTTTACGGATCCGAATAGAAGAAGCAGGAGCTTGCAGGATCAACAAGGAGA
>CACZQT010000363.1 GCA_902783295.1 uncultured Lachnospiraceae bacterium | reverse complement strand
TTCCGGCTTTTTTGGTCTTACAAAAAACATCGCGTGCGGAAATGGAATAGAAATTAACATAATCATATGCAGAAAAAGGAATAGTGTAAGCGTCAAATAATCCGTGTCTAGTTCCCACCAATAGAATATGGTATACTCTTCCGGGCATGACTATCCATGCCCGGAATTGTAGTTTTAGTGGAACTCGACCGGTTGCTTCCACTAGAAAGAGCAACGCCGAAAGGGCCACTCTCGGTGACCATTGGATATTCAGTTTTGAAGATCACTATGCTGACTCCGGCTTTCGTTTCCCTTTGACAGGAGTGCTTGGCTTTTCATTGCCCGGCGGTGCCTGAGCCCTGATGGAATTGAGTTTTTCTTCCTTCTCATAGCGCCGGTAGGCTTCCGACCAGGGAGTCATGTCAGGTAAATGGTCGCTGTTCTTTGCATAAAGGTAGTTCGGCATATTTTCCAGAAGATATTTCAGATACCAGTAAGGATCTGCACCGTTTGCTTTTGCTGTTTCGATAAGGGAGAAGATGATCATATTGGATCTGGCGCCGGAAGGAGTGAAGCTGAACAGACTGTTGCGCCTGTAAAGGGAAACGCTCCGAATACTCCGTTCAGTTGCTCCGTTGTCGATGCTGATGTTCCCGTCATCCAGGAATTTTCTCAGCAGAGGCTCCTGGTTGAGGGCATATTTAACGGCATCTTTCAGCTTTTCACTGAAAGCAGGGTCGGAGAGATCAAGCGAATGGACAAATTCGAAGAAAGCATCAACTTTCGGCTTCACGGTCTCCTGACGGGCCAGGAAGCGTTCCTCTGTGGAAAGTTTTTTCAGGGGAGTATCAGCAGCATATATATCCCGCATGAGCAGGACTGCCATGGCTTCCGGAAGTGCAAAGAATTCTTCACTTTTCCAGTTGCCGGCATGCAGGAGCAGCAGAGCTTCTACAAAACGTCTCCGGCAATGCATGGCGCAGCCGGTAAGTTCTACCAGCCCGTCCGCCCCGGTGGCAAAGCTCGGATATGCACTGTAGGCATCACAGGTCAGCCGGATCACACCTGATATTCCCTCATAGAAATCCCGTAAATGATCAGCGCTTCTGGACTTATCATAGCAGTAGATCACGATGGCAGGGTCCTGAACCAGTTCTCCTGACCGGTGTACCCACACGAAATTCTTCCCGGATTCTTTTTCATTCATAACGACCGTGTAGTACGTCTCGTCGCACTGCTGGTACGGATATGTCTTGAGCTTCGCGCAGAGATATTCATATACAGGTTCAAGGTGATCCGTGGTCACACGCTTGATCCAGTTTGACATGGTCTGCTTTGATAGGGGAAAACCGAAACGTTCCGAATCAGATTGCTGCCTGTTGAGAGGAAGAAACATCCGGTTCCTGTCATTCATTATCAGTGAAAGCAGGGACGGAGACGCAACACTTTTCGGGATCAGTGCCTCTGAATGAGGCGGACGGGCAAGGACATGCTCAACCCCGACCGAGACAACAGGCCTGTATGTGACCTTCAGATATGTGGACTGACGGATGACTTCAACAGTCTTTACCTCGTCCCAGTGTGCGATCCTCCAGTTTCCTTTTCCGTATTCACTGTCCAGAACATCACAGTCAAATTCATAGCACGTCTGGACCGGCAGCCTTGAAAGATCCATGCGTTTGCTCCTGGGCTTTTTCTCTGAGGCAAGCCTGTCAAATGACGAAGCCAGCAACCTGATCCTCTCCCGGTTCTCCCTTATGGCTTCCGTTTCAGGAGCATCCTCTGACAAAGGATCATCTGCGGGAACTGTTGCGTTTGCCACGGCATCCAGAATATCATCTGTCTTCTCCGTGCTCCTGCCGAACAGGTCATTTGTCCGTATGGTATTTACACCCGTCAGGTGCATGTTCTGCTTCCTTAGTTCCTCGTTTTCTCTGAGAGCAGCGTTCAGCTGATCCTTCATCAGCTGATACTGAGTCGACATTTCGGTGCTGGCGTTCCTGAATTCCGTCAGCTGAATGTTCAGTTCTTCTTTTTCAACAAAAAGGCTGACAGCGATTTCGATAACTTCAGCCGTGTCTCTCCCTATGAGAGACTTACGGAAAGCTTCTGTCGCTGCCAGCATTTTCATTCACTCCTTTCAGAAACGGTTAAACTCAGTTCTCCGCTACCAGGTCGCGCATCTTCCTGATCGTCGCGGCCATTTTCTGATTCTGCCTGTTTACGTCAGACAGCTGTTTTTTCGTTTCTGAAAGTTCCAGTTTTGTCCGGGTCAGTTCTTCCTGTGATTTCTGATACTTCTGCTGCATCTTCTGCAGTTCCTGGTAATTCGCTCCCTCCTGGTATTCTTCGGTCTTCTTTTTGTTCGGCCCTCTTTTGCCGCAGGGGACAACTTCTCCTGTGACCGGATCGATCTTCCCGATGAGTTTTCTCTTGGCCCGGGGTTTTTTTAATTCCTTGTCCCAGTATGATTCCGATTCGTATACATAGGTGATGCCGCGGGCTTTGTTGTGTATTTTCAGTATTGCCATTGGAAAAGCCTTCTTTCTGTGTAATATTACTTACTGTACATATTGTAATACATTTGTTTGGTTTTGTCAATAGTATTACAAATGTTTTTAGTAATATTATGAAAGAAATTTTCCTTCACTGCTGCGTGTTACCGGGATCCACGTTCTTCACATAGCTCTTGATGCTGGACTCTATCGGGAAACCGTCCATCAGCCGCCGGTACTGCTCCAGCGTTATGTCCTTCGCTTCGTCCGGGGTGTTCGGCCAGTGGAACCGGCCGTCACTGAGCCGGAGTGTGAATACGCAGAATCCTATTCCTTCGAACATCAGTCCCTTGATACGGTCCTTCCTTATCCCGCAGAACAGGAAGAGAGTTCCTTGTTCCAGAGGATTCAGTCCGTATGAAAGACGAATCAGGGCAGTCAGGCCGTTTATCCCTCTCCGGAGATCCGTCCTGCCGCACGCCACTATCACGCGTTTTATCCCTGAACCTTCCCTAAGCATCTCTGATCACCGCCAGTATCCGTGACAGAGTGTCCATGCTGAAGGAGTCATCGACATATACCTGATATTTACCGATCCGGATCATCGCGTGTGCCTTGAGTGGATCGTCGGGTGCCAGTGATTCTCCTCCGGCAACCACGACTGCCGGATCCACCTCACAGAATACTGGAACCTCATCCTGTTTTGATCCCTGGGTCAGCGCTTCATACTCCTCTATCCTTCGCTGCCAGTAGAAGAGGGAGTTCCTTGCTATCCCGTTCTCCCTGCACCATTGTACTTTTGGAACTCCGCTTTCCTTTGCCTTCCGGACTATCTCTCTCCATTCCTTGATCTTGTTCTCCAGCTCCGGTGTGATCTGCATCATAGAAATCGCCCTCCTGAGATAATTCATAGTCATTATACTC
>CACZQT010000362.1 GCA_902783295.1 uncultured Lachnospiraceae bacterium | reverse complement strand
TATCAGGAAGAGGGGAAGAGCATCAGCAAGGTGACAGTCTGCTTTTTCGTGGAAAACATCTGTACGCTGCTTGGCGCCGGCCTTCTCTTTCTGGTGTCACTTTTCTTTTTCCCGAACGAGCTGCTGAATCAGTACCGCTGGGGTGCGGTACTTCTGGTAATCGCCTTTTTTGTCTGCATCCATCCGAAGGTGATTAACTTCTTCCTGGGCTTCCTGGAAAAAAAGTTGAAGAAGGATCTCCGCATACCGATTACCTACCCGCAGATGCTGAAAGTGGTAGCCATGTTCTTTGGAAACTGGCTTATTGTAGGCGTTGGGTTCTATATCCTTGCATGCTCCATCTTTCCGATCCCTGCATCGGAACTGCTGTATGCGGCGGGGATTTTTGCCGTATCCTGCATTATCGGCATTCTGGCGGTCTTTTCTCCGTCCGGACTGGGAGTCCGGGAAGGGATCATGGTCCTGGGGCTCGGCCTGGTAATGCCGACCGAATACGCAGTGATCATCTCCATTGTATCCCGGCTCTGGATGTCTGTTTCGGAGCTCGTGCTGATCGCGATCGCATATATTATCAACAAAATTTCATCTTTCAGGCGTGCAAAGGAAACGGCTGAAAAGAGGGGATGACAGATGAAACTTCAACAGAGAAAACGCGGGAGACTGCTCCTTTTTCTGCTGGTATTTCTGTGGACGGGGTTCGGCTTCCCGGCTTCGAGGGCTGCTGCAGCTTCCGCTGTGGAGCAGGTACAGCTGAAGGAGGCAAAGGCAGGTTCCACGCAGATTACCCTCAGCTGGAAATCCGTGAAGGGAGCAGTATCCTATGTAATCTTCCGGAAGGGCGGCGGCTCTGACAGGTATAAAAAGCTTGCTGTACAGAAAGCCGGGGAAGGGACTTCCTATACGGATAAAAATGTAAAGAAGGGCCGTTCCTATACCTATACCGTAAAGGCACAGGTCAGGGTTTCCGGAAAACTGAAGACCGGCAGTGCGGATCTGAAGGGAGTCACCGCCATGGTCCGGATTCCGGAAGTAGTGCTGGAAAGCGCGGTGGTGGACGATAATTCGATTACCGTTCACTGGAAACAGCTGACGGATGTTTCCGGCTATCGGATCTTCCGGAAAAAGGACAAAGGCGCTTTCCAGGTGCTGGAAGAAAATCTGCCCTCAACCCGGAGCTCTTATACGGACTCTACGGCCGGGATGGGACATCTTTATACCTATACGGTCTGTGCACTGGTGAAAAACGGGAGTTCCTGGATCCAGGGAAAATGGGACGAAGCCGGCGTATCGGCCAGACGGACGATACAGCAGCCGGTACTGACTGCGAAGGCAGCCAGCGGAAGGGTATTTTTATCCTGGACATCGGCAGATGGCGCGGAAGGTTTCCAGGTGTGCCGCCGGCTTGCCGGAAGCGCTGAAAATGCCTGGGTTTCTCTGGGAAAAGCGGACAGGACAGCCAGAACTTTCTGGGATAATACAGCAGTACCGGGAAAGACATATGTATACTCTGTGCGGGCATTTATCCGGATTAAGAAAAAGAAGCATTTCAGTGCGTATGCGGAAGGCAGGACGGTGACCTGTCTCCCGGCTGCAGCTGTTATCACGCGTTATACGGAAGGCACGGAGGCGGATGTTCTGCAATGGCAGGCTGTGTCCGGGGCAGACGGATATCTGATCTACCGGAAGCCGGCGGGCGGGGCCTGGAAAAAAATCGGAGAGGCTTCGGCAAACCAGACCACATACAGAATGCCGTCCTGTCCGGACGGGACGTCGCTGGCTGTACGCGCATGGGTCAGAAGCGGCAAGAAGACCCTGAAAAGTGCCCGCTGCTTCCCGGTTATGGCAGGATCCGGCCGGTATACGCAGCAGAGAGTCCTTTTCATCGGTGACAGCCTTACCTGGGGCTACGGCTGGGCCGGGGAACGGATGGCAGTTCCTTATCCTGCCCGGGTAAGCCAGGTGACAGGGATTACCGCGCTGAACAGGGGCATTTCAGGGATCACCCTGGCCAGAAACGAGAGCGGCTTCGGCAGCGTGATTCAGCGTCTGACGGGGAAAAAGGATAATTACAGGAACTGTTCCCTGATTGTTCTGGAAATCGGCACCAACGATTACGGCAGGAATACCCCGCTCGGAAATGCTTCGGACCAGACAGAATATACGTTCTGCGGCGCTCTGAACCAGTGGTTCAAAAACGTGAAGGAATACAACCCTTCCGCGAAAATTCTGGTCGTGCTGCCTTTGTACCGGCAGCGGTTCGGCAAAAGCCTGAGTATAGATCCCTGGAAGGAAAAGAATGAGTGCGGGGCTACTCTGACGCAGTACAGCAAGGCGCTGAAGCAGGCGGCCATCCGGAACGGTGCTGCCGTATTGGATCCCATGGAAGCCGGTGTGATGAAGGAAGAGGAACTGAGCCTGCTCTGCGACGGACTGCACCTCACAGAAGAGGGATACCTGGCTCTGGGGGACGCACTGGCGGCAGAAGTGAAGAAGCTGCTCCCGGTGGATTCATACCCGAAAGAGGAAGAAGACTGACGTGTATACACTGATAAAAAAACAGGGCATGGCGAAGCGGGGAAGGCTTCATACCGTGCATGGGGATATTGAGACGCCGGTCTTTATGAATGTAGGGACAGTCGGCGCGATCAAAGGCGCTGTGTCCACTGTGGATCTGAAAGAGATCGGAACCCAGGTGGAACTCTCCAATACCTATCACCTGCACGTGCGTCCCGGTGATGAACTGATCAAGAAACTGGGCGGTCTGCACCGCTTTATGAAGTGGGACAGGCCGATTCTTACGGATTCCGGCGGATTCCAGGTGTTTTCTCTGGCGGGGATCCGGAAGATCAAAGAGGAAGGCGTTAAGTTCCGGTCCCATATCGACGGGAGACCGCTGTTTATCGGGCCGGAGGAGAGTATGCAGATTCAGTCCAACCTGGGATCTACGATTGCCATGGCCTTCGATGAATGCCCTCCGAGTCTGGCACCGAGAGAATACATCGAGCAGAGTGTAGCCAGGACCACCCGGTGGCTGGAACGCTGCATCCGGGAAATGGAACGGCTGAATGCGCTGCCGGATACTGTCAATCCGCACCAGCTGCTTTTCGGGATCAACCAGGGAGGAACCTGCGCGGATATCCGGATTGCTCACGCAAGAACGATACGGAACTACAATCTGCCGGGTTACGCCATCGGAGGGCTGGCCGTGGGCGAAAGCCATGAGGAGATGTACCGCATTCTGGAATGCACAGTGCCGGAACTGCCGGAAGACAAACCTGTGTACCTGATGGGGGTCGGGACACCGGCCAACATCCTGGAAGGTGTGGACCGCGGCGTGGATTTCTTCGACTGCGTCTACCCCAGCCGGAACGGAAGGCACGGGCAGGTCTATACAAATCACGGCAAGATGAACCTGAAAAACGCACAGTATGAGACGGACCTGCGCCCTATTGAGGAAGGCTGCGGCTGTCCGGTGTGCCGGGAGGGCTATTCCCGGGCGTACATCCGCCATCTTCTCAAGGCAGAGGAAATGCTTGGAATGCGTTTTTGTGTCTTGCATAATCTGTATTTTTATAATACAATGATGGCTGAAATCCGGCAGGCTCTGGATGAAGGGCGGTATCCGGAATACAAAATGGAAAAACTGGCGGGCATGGGGATCTCCCCGGCGCCTTTTGGCGCAGGGACTCCTGAACGCCGGGAAGAGCAGGAGGAATAGAATGAACACCTTTTTGGCAGCGGAAGCAGCTCCAGCCGGCGGTATGGGATTCGGTTTCTGGGTCATTTACATCGCGATTATTATCGGATTCATGTATCTGATCATTATCCGTCCGCAGAACAAGCAGAAGAAACAGCAGGCGGAACTGATGGAAAGCATGGCAGTAGGAGATACCTGCCTGACTTCCAGCGGTTTTTACGGTACGATCATTGACATTACCGACGATGTGGTGATTGTAGAATTCGGCAGCAATAAGAACTGCCGTATTCCGATGCAGAAGAGCGCGGTGGTTCAGATTGAAAAACCCGGCCAGGAATAAAGCCGGGCGAATAACCCTAAAGCAAATCAGATCGGGCGGGCTGGTATTAGCCCGCCCGCTTAGTCAAAGAGGGGTGTTTGAAATACGGAAGGGGGGATGCCGGCATGGCGGAGAAAGAGCATGAAAATAAGCTGATTCCGGAAGAGTGTCCGGCAGAACCGTTCAGCGTGGCGGAGATGGCGGATCCGGCGGAACCTGCAGGAACTGCAGAAGAGGAACCGAAGGAGGAATCTGCGGAGTTTTCGGCAGAAGAAGAGGCAGAAGAATCTGCAGAACTGCCGGAAGATGGACAGACGGAGGATATTTCGGACGAATCCGCTGCGGCAGAGGAT
>CACZQT010000361.1 GCA_902783295.1 uncultured Lachnospiraceae bacterium | reverse complement strand
GTGTTCTGCCCGCCTTTCCTGTACTCTGGGATATCTGTTGGATGTTTATAACTCCGGACGGACAATCGTCCTGAACCTTGCCGGCCGGTTTTATGATTTCGTGGTGTAAGATCTCAGGATCTCTTCGATTTCCTCCCGTCTAAGGCCATCGGGCAGCTCCAGTTCATCCGGCAGCGCTGCCGCTTCTTCTTCCGTCACGAGAAACAGGTGATCCTCCGCTTCTTTCCGAAGCACAGGTGCGGAAGTTTTCTCGTCCGATTCCTCATCACACCCGCAGGAAAGGTCATGGCTGTGTCCGACCGCTCCCGGTCCTCCGATATAGTCCCGGATCAGCGGCAGCTGGTTCCTCAGGAAGCGGATAAAAGCGCGCTGGGCCTTATGGCCGCTGCCGTCAAAGCGGCTGATGCCGGCGCCGGCCAGCCTTTCAAAAGGTTTCCTTTCCAGCGGACCGCAGATGATTGCTTCGCAGTTTTCAGCAATGATCTTATCAGCAAATACCAGGTTTTCCGGGTCCTGTTTTCCGTAAACATGGTAAATAACATTCTTCTCTACGTCGATCATCAGAAGGAAGGGAGCGGACGCAAAGTTTTTCGCGACCAGACCGCCGGCATCCTCTGTTTCACAGCAAACCGCTATCTTCATACTTGTCCTCCATGCTGTTTCCTGCACAAATGAGTCTCCCTTCCCTTTCGTAAAAAAATCCCCTCATTTCCGCTTCCTGCAGCAGGCGCCGGGCTGCCCGGTACCGCCGTTCCAGGCCTTTCATGGCTTCCGGATTGTCCAGGAACCGTTCCCTGCCCGGCGCAAAACGTTCTTCCAGGGAAGTTCTCTGATTTCCCTTCACCAGCTTATCCGCCAGGTACAGAATGGCCGGTATTCCAAATTGTTTTTCTTCTTCCTCCGGAAGATCCATATGGGTGCCCACCGCCTTCGCCACAGTTCCATATCCCAGCGCATCCAGCCAGGCAGCGCCTGTTCCTGCATGCTGCGGCTGTCCTTTGGCAAGATCATGAAGCCATCCCGCCGCCACGGCCAGCCTGGCTTCCTCTTCCCTCTTTCCGGTCGACCGGGCAATTTCCCCGGCCAGTTCCGCGACGGTCCGTCCATGTGCGATCAGCGATTCCGGCGCTCCGAAAAAGTGCAGAAGCGCCAGGCATCTGGTTTCATCCGGAATACGGAGCTGCCCCGCTTCCTGAAGCAGAAGGCGGAATTCTTCCGGAGTATCTGCATCCATAGTGCACCCGATATCCGGCACCGGAACTTTGTATACGGCTGCAGGGTCTGCTTCCAGTACGCCCCGCAGCCCCCGTTCCCCGTTGTGCGCCAGAATCCGGGGCACTGCGCTGAAACGGATCAGCAGCGGATGCCCGGGTTTTCCAAAAGCCTCCGGTACGAAAAAGTCCGCGTCGTTTTCCAGAAAACCTTCCGTTTCTTTCTGACAGGTAAATGCCGAAACCAGCGGCACATCCACCGGGGAAAAGAAGATTCCTTCCGGTTTTTCTGCATCTGGAGTTTCCCGGATGGCCTTCAGGCCCAGGCAGAGAGAATCAAACATCTGCGTACTCTCGTAGCGCTCATTGCACACAAACCGGATTCTGCGGAAATCATCCTGAGGGAAAGCTTCCTGTACCAGGTTTTCCAGTTCCTCTGCCCGGTATCCTGTTACAATCCAGGCTTTTTTCACGCCGGCCTGAAAAGCTGTCCGGAGAATGCGCACGATATTCGGAACTCCGTCGATGGTCATTGCGGCTTTCCACTGCCCCATCCGCGAGGAAAGCCCTGCGGCCGTAATCAATACAGCCAGGTTCCCGGATTCCGCTCTTTTGGAAGATATGTTCACATCACACCCGTCCTTCATCCATCATGCCAAAGCATTCGGTAAAATAGATATGAAGCTTTACGCCGAACTGCCGCGCCGTTTCCCGCAGGGCAAAGTCCATGATCTCATCCAGCCGGTCCGATTCACAGACCGCCCTGGCATTCAGAATCACCTTCAGGGATGGTGTTTCTCTTTTCAGTTTTTCCGCCCATTCCAGCGCATAGTCCACACCGGTCAGAGAAACCTTCAGGATATTTCCTTCTTCATCCTCTCCCATCGCCTTCAGATGGGGCACATTCCGGCCGGCGGCTTTCAGGCCTGCACGGATCTGGTCCATCAGCCGCGCGGTGAATCCGTTTCCGTCAAAGCAGGGACCTTTTACAAAAAACTGCCGGTTATACCAGCTCATGGTCCTCTCAGCCGCCATAAAATCCCTTCCGCCATAGCCGATATCTACTGCCGGCAGGGAAGAATCATGTGACATCAGGTAGTCCAGAGCCTCCTCAAGCCCTGTGTGCTCCTTCGCGGAAATACCAAATACAGCTGCCTGCGGATAACCCTTCCGCAGGAAATCCAGCACTTCGTCTGTCCGCTCCGGCGTCAGCAGGTCAGTTTTGTTCAGCAGGATCACCTCTGCTTCTTTCAGCTGGGCATCGAACAGATACTCCATCTCTGTCGGCAGATGCAGATCCGCATGTTCCGGCATGATCACCCGGAGTCGTTCCGGATCCACCACCGCCACAAAAGGGCAAAGGGAAAACTCTCCCGGATAGTCCCGGTTCAGCTTATGATACACATGATCCAGCGCTCCGATTCCGCAGCCTGGAATATCCGAAAATATCATGTCCGCCCCGTCCGCATCCCGGAAACGCCGCAGCTGATCCACCAGGTTCTCTGTCTGATAACAGATGCAGTCCCCTGTAATATCTCTGCTGAGATATCCTTTCCATGCGGTAAAGCTTCCGTCCACCAGGTTTTTGGCGCCAAGGTCATTCACCAGGATGGCAGCTTTCTTTCCCCGGGCTGCAAGTACATCCGCAAAAGCCATCATGCCGGTGGTTTTGCCTGAACCCAGAAATCCTCCAAATACTACATATCTGCTCATTTTTCTGCTCCGTTCAAGAACTTATGTTTCATTATAACAGCCGGAGATGTCCCCAAACAGTGTCATGTATGCTGCACAGAAAGGAATCCACCTTCCTCGTCTGTACACATGCAGGCTGCACTGCCGCAGCCTTTCAAAATCCAGGTTCCCCGCGTCCTGGAAATCCATGGATGTCAGTGTAAAGCCGTATTCTCTTACCCGTTTCAGGAAAACATCCATATCTGTGTAATCTTCTTTTACAGAGGCATCTTTTCCGCCTTCATCTGAGGCAGTGAATCCCCCGTCCTGCTCTGTAGGTGCAGATCTGCTGGCTGCCCCTGCCAGAAGCGCTTCTTTTCCACTGTTCCACCTGCGCCCGATGAACTCCCGGTTTTTTTCCGCAGGATCAAAGCCCGGTTCTTCCGGCCCGCAGCAGCCGCAAGTCTGCCGCTTTGCGGTCAACGCCATAAGCGTCCTGTCCGGAAGGGTCACAAAATCCCCATGAAACCCGCACATGGGATGATCGCAGCAGGACGGGATCAGGTTGTTTTCCTGAACCAATCCGCCGCTCTGGCGGACCACCGCATCCAGCAGTTCATCCAGGGTGAACCGGTCCTGGTCTTCCGGAAGCGCCGGAATCCGTCCGAAATAACTGACCGGCTGAAAATGCACCCCTCTGACAACCGGAGACCACCGGATTCCGTACCGGATGATATCCCCGATCTGATGTTCGTTCACGCCGGGAACAATGACAGGAACCAGCGTTACTCCGATCCCGTATTTCCCGCAGTTGTCAATCGCCCGCTCTTTTACAGAAAGCAATGGCCTTTTCCGCAGGGCAGTATACACCTCGTCCGTGATTCCGTCAAACTGCAGGAAAACAAAGGAAAGCCCCGCCTCTGCCAGCCGTCTGACATAATCCTCATCCTCCGCCAGCCGAAGGCCGTTGGAGTTCAGCTGGATATACCGGCAGCCGCATTTTTTTGCGAATGTCACGATGTCCGGCAGGTCATCCCGAACCGTAGGTTCACCGCCGGAAAGCTGCAGGAACGTTTTTCCCGGAACTGTCAGGTCAAATATCCATGCTTTTACCTGCTCCAGGGATGGATCCGGTTCCAGGCAGTCCCCGGCGAAACAGAAGGCACAGTTCATATTGCAGCGGGACGTGACTTCCAGGAGTGTACAGCAGGTGGACCGTTTATGCTCCGGGCAGAGTCCCCGGCAGTTCCCGCAGCGGAGACATTCTCCTTCCCCCGGCGGTTCTATGTCCCCCCGCCATTCCTGCCAGTCCCGGAGTCCCCGCCACAGCACGGTATCAAAACTACCATGCGCCTGACAGTGTTTTCGCATACGTACTTCCCGCCCTGTCTGAACACGCTTTGCTGCAATCCGTCTTCCGCAGACCGGGCAGATGCTGAAGGTATTCCCTGCAGTTGTCTCCTGTACGCCGGATTCTTTTTCCATCATTTACCCTTTCCCGGTTCGACAGCCCTTTTCCGGCCTCAAAACGCTCTGCCTTTCCCTTATTTGTCCTCCAGATTCTGTTCGACTTCCGCCATCTTTCCCCTGGCCAGTTCTTCCGGAATATATACTTCCCCGCACTTCGGGCACCGGAGCAGTTTTGTGTGAAAGCCATGATCCAGATATTCAAAATAGGTTTCCGCCGGTTCCATCGGCAGGCGGCATTTCCGGCAGATCATCTCCGGCATCCCTTCCAGAACCGGCTGATACTGCTCCGGTTTCACAGGTCTTTTTATCTCCTGATCTGCCATCCCTTACTCTCCCTCCAGATTCATCCGGTGGACATAGCCGTTCCACAGCCGGAAGCTTCCGTCCGGCAGCGGCTCGTATTCCGCCCAGTAGGTCATATGCTGCAGCTTTTTGTGTGTGGTGATATGCCCGTTCCCATGCAGCACTCCGGCGCCTTCCGCTTCACAGGCTTCCACCACTTCTTCCATATCCGAAACCAGGATATGCTGCTCCGAGAGCTTTCTTTCCAGCTCCGGCTCTACCAGAAGTTTCAATATTTTTTCCTCCCCGGGAGGTTCTTCTCCCCAGTATTCGCGCAGCAGCTCTTCTTTCAGGCGCCGGCGGTTCTCCCATCTGGCAGTGACCGTAGGATTTTCCCTGCGGCGGTCGCGGCGGCCGAATACCAGATCCAGGATATGCAGGTTTTCCTTGCCCCGGGAGGCAAAAGTATCCCGGCAGTTTACACAGTAGGTAATATACGGCAGGGGGGATTCCTCCGCCCGTTCCATCCTGACCCTTTTCGCATAATCAGGTGCTGCAATGGAATACTGTCCTCCGAAACTGCAGCATCGTGCCATGTCACCGGTATGAGAAAGATCCTCATGCGGGATCCCTGCCCGGTCCGCCAGAACGCGGACCGCTTTCTGAAGTCCCGGATAATCCCGGCTGGCGCAGGGGTCGAAAACCGCAAAACGAATCCGTTCTCCCTCTTCCGGTTCCGGTCGGTTCTCTTGTTCTCCCTCCGCAAAGGGCAGATCACCCGGTGCAGCGGTCTTCGGTTCCGCCTTCGCGGCTGCCTGCTCCGGCAGCCCCCAATCTGCCATAAGTTCCTCCAGGAATACACCGGAAATATCCGGAAGATATGCGTCGAACATTTTCCGGCAGGTCGGGCAGGTAAAGACCACCGTCGGTTTTCCCAGTTTTTCCCACTGGGATTTCAGGTCCTCCAGGTGGGCGGCATGAAGCTCATCTTCCACCCCCCAGACGGCAGGAGCTCCGCAGCAGTTCAGCCACAGTGCTGTATCCGGTGCTTTATCACGCATCCACCGGTATGCCTCCTTTACATAAAGGGGATCGGAGGCTGCCATCTGGCAGCCGGGAAAGAGAGCATAGCTGCTCTGCTCCATTCCTTCGGGTGTTTTCACAAGACAGGCCTCTGTTCTGGAAAACTCCATATCTCTCAGCCAGTAATCGTGGAACGCCCAGGGCATTGCATCCGTTTCCTTCAGCCCTCTGTGGCTTTGCAGCAGGAACTCTCCCATATCGATCCGCTGCGGGCAGACCGTTCTGCACAGTCCGCACTGGTCACAGGAAGCGATCCTGCGGGTCGCCCAGCGGCCGTCATTGGCCAGTGTGCTGGGACGGACCGTGATATAGGCTTCCTCATACAGGCGCCCGGGCGTCTTCTGCTGAATGCGCATCAGGTCACATTCCCGGACACAGATATCACAGGAGCATTTCCGGCAGCGCACGGCTTCCTTCGATACTTCTTCTGCGGAATAACCGGTATCCGGATCCGATACGGCTACCGCCTGTGCTTCCGGAATCCGTGCGGGATCCAGCACCAGCTTCGTATCCGTCCGGTCCTCCGGTTCATTCATCAGTCCGGTTTTCAGATATCTCTCCACAGCCATGGCAGCCCGCAGCCCCTGCGCCAGGGCTGTGATCTCATCCGCTCCGGTCAGCGCACCTCCCAGGAAAACACCGGGCACCGTCGAGGCGAACGCGCCGTCCGGGCTGCTCTCCATTCCGAAACAGTTTCCGTCCTTTCCGGTGGCAATATAAACCGCATCAAAACCAGAGCGGATTTCCTGAAAAGAGAGAACGACTGCTTCCTGCTGATTCTGACCTTCAGCATCTGAAGTCCTTTCTCCGGCAGTACCGGTCACTTCCGTTCCAAGGCAGAGTTCCGGTGTTTCAAACTGAAACTGATTCCGGATTTCCTCATCGAAAACCACCTCGTTCATCCGGCAGCGGGCAGTTCCTCCCAGGACTTCTGTCTTTTCAAACACTGTTACCTGGTATTTTTTATTACACAGCCGCAAGGCACAGCCAAGTCCTGACAGGCCTCCTCCGATCACAGCAATCCTCTGCGGTTTCGGAGGAAGGTTGTACGCATTCGGCGCCTTTCTTTTCGCCAGCCGGAGTACAGCCCGTTCTATCTCCCCGATTTTCAGGGAGCCTCCCCTGGTTTTCAGTATACAGTTCTCTTCACACGGTCTCGGGCACAGAGCGGAAACAATCTCCGGGAAACCCACTGAGGTCTGAAAAGAACGGTAAACCGCGTTCCAGCGTCCACTCTCCCATTTCGGTTCCATCTCCTTGATGTCCAGGTGAAAAGGACAGGCCACTGTGCAAAACGGAGGCTCATCCTGACGGCATTTTGTTTTCAGCGTTTCTCCGAATGATTCCAGAAAACTGGTATCTTTTTTCTTTCGCGTCATAGCTCTTCCAGGATAAAAACGGGCGGCCTTTCCGGGCCGCCCGTGTAATGATAGCTGTTAGAACGGTCTCCCTGCGTTGGGATCGTCCAGGGATACATAATACCCTTCGTTCTTATTGAACGGCACAGGGTTGGCCACGATGTCTTCCAGACGCTCGTACATGTCCGGACCGAGATAATACTTCTTCGGTTCGTAAGGCTTTTCTCCCTTTGCCAGGGCATCCAGGCCAGCCTTAACCTTGGCAGGCAGGGCAGGCTGCTCATGGATACGTACGCCGGTGGCGTTGTAGATGGCATTCAGCACCGCACAGTGCGGGGAAGCCTGGAAAGCTTCGGAAGCGCCGGAGGAGCCGAAAGGACCGGACTGGATACGGTCATCCATATGGATCACGGTAATGTCATCCGGAGTATCCTTGATGTAAGGAACGCCGGCGCCGAGCATGTTGTTGTGCTTCTTGACATCATCATAATCTTCCGACAGTGCAAAACCGATACCATGGGAAATGCCGGAATAGGCCTGGCCGTTGACAGCCTGCAGATTGCCGATGCGGCCTACGTGGTCCACACAGGTGAACTTCAGCACGGTGGTCTTGCCGGTCTTCGCATCCACTTCCACTTCCGCCATGTTCAGGCAGTAGGTGTAAGCGGGAGAAGGATCGCCGATGCCGGTGTTGGGATCCGGACGGACCAGCTCGGTATCGATGGAGTTTTCATGCTTCCCGAAGAACTTGGTGGGAAGGCCTTCTGCCACCATTTCCTCGTAGGTGCGGTAGGTGCCGTCCTCTTTGCGCATGGCAGCCAGCATCTTCTCTGCACAGACCTTGGTAGCCAGGCCGTCCATGTAGAAGGAACGGCTGGCACCGGCCATACCCGTATCCGGGCAGAGCTTGGTATCATTCTGCACCAGCTGGACATCGTCCGGTGTTAGATGCAGAGGCTTCAGTGCTTCCAGAGTAACCATCAGGGAACCGACGGCGCCGCCCTGACCCATGCAGTGCCAGGTATCATACTTCCAGATCTTGCCGTCCGCCTTCAGCTCCAGGGCTACTGTCGCAGAGTCATTTTCACCTTCCGTTACGTTGAAGCCGCCCCAGGAAATGCCTACGCCGCGGAGCTTTTCGGGCGTGCTTTCCGCCTTTGCACGGGCTTTGGCTTCTTCATACAGCGGACGCATGGTATCCATCATGGCTTCCATGGGATACTGTTTGAACTCATAACTGTTGATATTGGTCTCGCCGGGACGGGCGATATTCAGATACCGGAAATCGAAAGGATCCATGCCCAGTTCTTCCGCCATCATATCCATCAGCGGCTCGGAGAGGGTATAGGACTGCGGCGAACCATAGGAACGGTACGCTGTACCGAAGGCATGGTTGACATTGGCCACACGCACCAGACCGGCTACGTTTGGAACATAGTACGGCCAGAACGTAAAGCGGGCAGGCTTGGTCATGACATCATCGCCGCCCCAGGAGTAGGCACCATGGTCCAGTCCGACATCGAATTCCGCGGCAATAATGCGGCCGTTCTCGTCGCAGGCCAGACGTCCGTTGGAATAGCTCGGGCAGCGCTTTCCGGAGAAGTGCTGATGCTCTTCATAGGACATGGACAGGGAAACAGGTTCCCCGGTAATGATGGTGCAGGCCGCCACAAGAGCAATATCGCCTGCATTGGTGGACCAGCCGAAACTGGCGCCGGTCGGGTTCATCAGGATGCGGTATTTCTCACGCGGTACGCCGAAGCAGGCAGCGCCGATACGGCCGACGGAGGAGTATACACACTGCGATTTGCACTGAATGGTCAGCATGTCGTCATCCGCCCAGTAAGCCTGCGCTACGCAGCCTTCGATGGAAAGATGCGGTTCACGGGTAGAATGGAAGCTGCCTTCCACCACATGCGGTGCATTGTCAATCAGTTCGCGGACATTTTCCGGATCCTTCAGGCCTTCACCCTTCAGAACAGGCTGCTCGGCGAAAATATTGTCGGTATCATCATGGATCCGCATGGCATCCGGCATGACGGCATCCAGATAGCTGGTATATTCAGGAAGCTTCTCGTATTCCATGGTGACCTTGGCGGCCGCAGCGCGGGCTTCCTTGTTGGAACGTGCCACTACCAGCGCGATCACATCACCATAACGGAAGATCTTCTCGTCCTGCAGAACCTTGCGGGAAGGCTTCAGAACAGTGCTTCTCTCATGGAACTGGCCTTCACCCATCAGGTTGGTGCCGCCGATGGCATAGATATCCTTCGCAGTGATCACCTTCACAACGCCGGGCATCTTCTCGGCTTCTTCCGTATGGATAGCCAGAATCTTTGCGTGATGAGCCACGCGGGGCTGAACGATGGCAGCGAACAGAGTGCCTTCCGGCATCTTCAGTGCCTGGTCATCGCCGTAATCCGTCAGACCGGTAACCTTGCCCAGCGCATCAGGACGTACGATGCTGGTACCATAATACTCACCGTCAGCCGGAGTCTTGTACATGATATCTTCGATGGCGCACTCGCCGCGCATCACCTTCGCAGCTGCCATAACGGCATCCGTGATCTGCTTATATCCTGTGCAGCGGCAGACATTGCGGGTTTTCTGGAACCAGTCGCGAACCTGTTCACGGGTGGGATCCGGATTCTCCTGCAGCAGCTGATAGGCGGAAACGATAAAACCGGGTACACAGAAGCCGCACTGAACGGCGCCGCAGTGCATCCAGGCTACCTGCAGGGGATGCAGGTGCTGAGGCGTTCCGATGCCTTCAATGGTCGTCACCTTGGCATAATCCGGAACAGCCGTGATTTTCTTCGTGCAGGAACGGATGACCTTTCCGTCCAGAATGACAGAGCAGGATCCGCATACACCTGTGCCGCAGCCTACCTTCACACCAGTCAGGCCCAGACGGCGCAGTACATCCGACAGCCGGTCGTTATCCGGGTCGCACATAAACACCCGGTCAACGCCGTTGATGTTCAGAAACATTTTTCTGAGTCTCATGAATGTTTGTCCCCCTTCTCTAAGGATACAGCGTATTACTCTTCCGGAAGTTCCGGCTCAAATCCTTCGTCCTCCAGGATTTCCCGGATCTTCCGCCATACATTTTCGACGATACCAGGGCATCGCAGCGGTTTATTGGACGGGTCTCCGGAAAGAATCGTATGGCAGTCCGTTCCGCCATAGGCTTCCCCGCAGGTTTCCCTGAACCACTCTGCCAGGTCAGGAATCATCTCCGCCTGCGCCAGTTCCGGGTCGAACAGGCTCAGGCACATCGCCCCGCCGGTCAGCGCTCCGCACAGCATTCCTGCGCCAACGCCGCCGCAGAGGCCGGCGGCTGCTTCTTCCAGCTGCCGGTTCTGCTCCTGC
>CACZQT010000360.1 GCA_902783295.1 uncultured Lachnospiraceae bacterium | reverse complement strand
CTTACTTCCTGCGTACTGCTGTCATAGGTATACTCAAAATCCTTATAGGTACCAGCCCGGACAGGTATGGCCAGTACTGCCAAAAATACAAGTGCGGCTGCCATGATCAGGGTGAGGCGCGTGTTTATGATTCTTTTCATCATCTCCTCCTCTTTTTGTAACTGTCCAGGCACATGCAAAAACCGAAAAACAAGTACATCGGATTTGCCGGAATGCAGCTGTCTTTATCCGTTTTCTCATGATTCTGAATTGATACTTTTCCTGTATGAATCGATGATATTTTACAGTACATTTCCTCCCTTGTCAATGAAACAGGGGGGACGAAAACGTCCCCCCTGTTTCATCATTTCCAGATATCGGATTATTTATTCTCGCAGCTCTGATTTCCTACCGTGCAGGAAGTCTTGCAGGCGGACTGGCAGGACGTCTGGCATTCGCCGCAGCCGCCCTTCTTTACGCTTTCATTCAGATTTCTGGTTTCCAGAGTCTTAATGCGCTTCATGGATCAAACCCTCCTTTTGCTGCCGGAACTGCTGTGCCGGCGGCTCTCTTACGTCATCTTGCACAAGTTTACCGTACGAACGGCAAATTGTCAATAAAAACAAGTTTCATACCAGCTGCTTTACGATCATAATCAGCCCGGAAAGAGCAATAAACAAATAAACGATCCGGCTCAGGCGTTCTTTGCTGAGACGCTCCCCCCATGCAAGCCCCATCCGTTTCCCGAGAAGAATCCCCGCGATTCCCAGGACCGCCGGCCCGAGAATGGAAGGCGGGAACAGGCCCCCTGCGATACGTGCCGCCATATTGGCAAGATTTCCGAACAAAAACAGCATCTGTGTACTGCCGATATACTCATCCCTGTCTTTTGTCACCGGGAGAAGATACAGGGCGGCCATCGGGCCAAAACCAAACAGCCCTCCGCTGATCCCGGACAGCACACAGATGAAAACTCCTATATACCATCTGGGCTTTACCTGAACGCGCTGATTGAAAAACCCGTACCAGACTGCCAGAAGGATCAGAAAAGCACCAAAAGCAATCGAAAGCCTTGAAAAATCCAGAGATTTCACATAATGCACCGTCAGACTCTGGGCTCCCGTATAACTGATAATCAGCGGCAGCAGTACCGGCCAGTTCACCTTTTTCCGATATTTCCAGGCCAGGGAAAACGTCAGGCCGGCGCATACTACGGAAGCCAGAGAGGCGGCATGAACCACATTCAATAAATAGGGAAGGACCAGCATCATAATGACGCCGGCCCCGAAACCGGTCACTGACTGAACAAAACCTGCCGCCAGCGACTCCAGTAATACAATCATCCACAGCATGAAGAACTCCTCCGGAACTCTCCCATATAACGGTCAGAAAAAGTCAGATCGTATACAACGCGGGTCTGCGGTCTTTGTAGGCCGGCAGTTTTTTCCGCACTTCTTCAATCCTTTCGGAATCAATATATACAGGGATGATTTTCTCGCCTTCACCGGCGCAGGAAATCGTGACTCCCATGGGATCTACCGCTACGCTTTCGCCCATACGGGTCTTGCTGTACTGGTCGCAGGCCAGCATATATACCGTATTTTCGATGGCGCGGGCCGTAATCAGCGTATTGAAATGAAGGCTCTTCAGATCCCCTTTCACCCAGGCTGTAGGCATCAGAATGATATCCGCCCCTTTGGAGCGCTGATAGCGGGCCACCTCCGGGAAACGGACCTCATAGCAGACAAACAGGCCGACTTTCCCGAACGGCGTATCCACCGGTTCAAAGAAGGCATCCCCGGCTTTAAATTCATCTGATTCCTTGTATCCGAACGCATCGTACAGATGCGTTTTATGGTAGACCTCCACGATCTCCCCGTCCGAATTCAGCATAACCACGGAATTATAGACGCGGTGATCCTCCGGATCCTCCACCGTTTCCTTCATACCGAAAGCCATCCAGACGCCGAAGCGTTTTGCCAGTTCCCGCATCCCGGTCACGAAAGGACCGTCCAGCGTCTGCGACCATGCGTTTCGGGAAGCAATTTCCCCACCGATGACCTCTGTCATGAAGGTTTCCGGAAATACGATGAAATCCGGATGATATTTTCCGGCAGCCTGTTCACAATAATACTCCGCCTTTTTCAGATTCTCCGCGGGATCTGCCACGGACTCCATCTGTACCAGCACAAATGTACTTTCCATATTTCTCCTCTATCATTTCAGGGCTAAGCCCTCCAGATACACAATCCGCAAAACGGACCGGTTCAGCCGGGCCGCTGCGTTTTTCACGTTTTTATCCGGGACATTGTTACAATTATCCAAGCAGGTTCGGCAGGAAGGTGACTGTCCAGGGAACGTAAGTGATAATCGCCAGTACCACAATCAGTACCGCCAGCATGGGCAGCAGGTCATGTACCTGCTGCTTCAGGCTGACATTTGCGATCGAGCCGGAAACGAACAGGCAGACGCCCAGAGGAGGCGTGCACATACCGATGGTCAGGTTCACCGCCATTACCAGGCCAAAGTGGATCAGGTCAATGCCCATTGCCTTCACCAACGGCAGGAACAGAGGGGTAAAAATAACCAGAGCGCTGGTTGTATCGATAAAAGTACCCGCAATCAAAAGGATAATATTGATGACCAGCAGCAGCAGGAACCGGTTGTGAATCGAACTGCTGAGCATGGCGCTGACAGTCTGAGGCACCTGCGCAACGGTAATCACCCAGGTAAACAGGCTGGCAAACGCCACCACGATCAGCACCTGGCCGGT